>CAWUNH010000037.1:0-8520 GCA_963923435.1 uncultured bacterium | reverse complement strand
GCTTATGAGTTTTCAGAGTCTATGGGTGCCGGCGTGGGCAATCAAATGTTTAACTGGGAAAATAACAGCAAGTCCACCAGCCGTACCTTCCGAACCAATTTTTCAATTACTCAAAAATTTGGATCCTCCAAAGCCGACCCAAGCAAAACGCAATCGGTATTGTCCAATGCCTATTTTAAATTTTTAGGCAGTTATGAAAATCTTTTCAGCCATTCCTTCAGTGCTACGCATGGGGATAATTTTTTTGAATACGGATATATTGGCGAATTTAAACGCAACTTTTTAGAACAGGATTGGGCCTACAATTATAATTTCACCAACGATTTTAAAGTGAATGGACAGCCCGTTAACAGCTATACTTACACCGGACGTACCGAAATGCCATTAACTTTTACCGGTGGTACTTTAAATCCGGATGCAACCCGGTATACCGAAGCGTTATTGGCCTTAACCACCAATACTTTTTTGCATTCCATGAATTATATTCAGGGTAATAACGGTTTATTAAACGGTCAAACGCCTCAAAGCATATACAGTTTGTTCAACAATTTTGGCCTGTATCCAACCGGAAACAGCATCAGTCAGTTTCAGCAATTTAGGATTGCTTCCAGTTTTAATGCCGATTTAAAAAATCATGCCATTTCCGTGGGTATGGAATTTGACCAACGCTGGAGCAGTTTTCATGGGGTTGCAGCTACGGCATTATGGACCCGCATGCGTCAATTGGCCAACCAGCACACCGACCAGCTGGATATTGCCAATCCTCGTTTAAATGAAAATTTAAGCGGTTTAATTCCATATTATTATTTTGACTATCTCTATCAAAAAGACAAGCAAACCCAATTTTCAGAAAAATTTTTAGAACTCATCGGTAAACCAAAGGATTACACCGGTTTTGTTAATATCGATAATTTGGATTTATATAGTATTACCCCAAAAGATTTAACCCTGGACATGTTCAGTGCCGAAGATTTATTGGGCAATCAAGATGCTACCAATTTAGTTAGCTACAGCGGGTATGCAGCCAATGACCGCAGCAAATTAAGTCTTAAAAAAACCAATATACAAGACTTTTTAACCCAAACCGATGCAAACGGACGCAAAGAATTGCCAATTGGCTCATTTGTGCCATTGTATTCGGCGGTATACATAATGGACAAATTTGATTTTAAAGACATTAAATTTTTGGTAGGCTTACGTATTGACCGCTACGACGCCAACCAGCCCGTTTTAAAAGACAAGTACGCTTTGCATGAAATTGCGGGTGTTAAAGATTTGGCCTCCATTAACAATTTGCCTGCATCCTTTACAACCGGCATTCCTTCCCAAATGACGGCCTCCAATGCTGCGGTATACGTGGCTCAAAATCCTGCCGGAAATAAAAGTCCGGTGTCCATTAAAGGTTACCGTGTCGGAGACCGCTGGTACAATTCGGAGGGAACCGAAATTTCAGACCCCAATTTAATTGCCTCCTCCGATGGCAGACCCATTCCATTGTACAAAAACAATGCCGATTACAACGAAAAAATGTCGGCCAATGCTTTTACCGATTATGTAGCTGCTGTAATTCCCATGCCTCGTATAGGGTTTTCATTTCCCATCTCCGACGTTGCCAATTTTTTTGCACACTATGATAAACTGGCACAACGTCCTACCAATTCAGCCATCAGTCCCTTGGATTATTATTTCATGAATGCCTCCAGTACAACGCCTTTAATTACCAATCCTAACCAACGCCCACAATTAACTACCGATTACGAATTAGGCTTTTCACAAGTATTGAACGAACGCAAGAATGCCTCCATAACCCTGTCATCATTTTACAAAGAAAACCGAAATTTGATCAATCAGCGGATTGTAGTAGGAGCCTATCCAAAAAATTATATCATGTACGATAACATTGACTTTTCTACGGTTAAGGGCTTGTCGTTTGCATTTGATTTCAGAAGAACCGGCGGCTCACGAATTAATTTTAATTACACCCTTCAGTTTGCCGAAGGATCGGGTTCCAATGCAAATTCGGGGGCAAACCTTGCTTCTTCTGGACAGCCTAACATTCGTATTTTACAACCCTTGGATTTTGATCAACGCCATTCGTTTGTGTTAAATTACGATTACCGCTTTGGTACTAAAAAAGACTACAAAGGACCTGCTTTTAACACCGCCTCCGGCAAAACCATACAGTTGTTTTCAGATGTAGGATTTAATCTTTCCTTTTTACTGGGTTCAGGAACACCCTATACCCGCTGGAATACGGCCATTCCGCTCAATGGTAATGCACGCTCCAGTATCATCGGTCAAATCAATGGTTCATCCAAACCTTGGGCGTTCCGTTCCAATTTAAGGGTTGATAAAAACATACCGCTTACCTGGGGCAAAGAAGACGACGATAATCAAAAACGTGCCAATTTGAACATTTACATACAGGTACTTAATTTGCTAAATACTAAAAACGTTTTAGGGGTATACAATTACACCGGTGCTCCGGATGACGATGGTTATTTAACTTCGGTTCAGGCTCAGGCTGCACTCGCCCTGGCAAACAGTGTTCAGGCATTTAGCGACATGTACAACATTCGTATGAACACGCCCGGTAATTATAGCTTACCCCGTCAAATACGTTTAGGTTTATTATTTGAATTTTAATATTGAAAACTATGAGAACTAAATCCTTTCAATACCTGGTTGCGGCACTCTTTTTTACCGCCTCTCTTTTTGCCTACGAAAAAGTAGGTTCCGAGCGTGTATCTTCCTCAACTTCGGGATCTGCAGGCATGCGGGTTTTATCCAACTGTTCTTCGCCCAAAGCAAGTAAGGAATTATGGTTAAACAACGTCAGAACCATCATCTACAGTGGTGGTGATATGTGGTGGGATTTAAATGGTAACAACAATGCCTATTATTACATTCCTGCGGTTTCTAACCGAAACATTGGGGTATCTTCCAGTTTTGCGGGTTCCATTTGGTTGGGCGGTTTGGATGCAGGAGGTCAATTAAAAGTTGCAGCCATGACCTACCGTCAAAACGGAATTGATTTTTGGCCCGGTCCTTTGGATACCACCAACGCCTCTGCAAGCTCTGAAATATGTTCTAAATACGATGAAATTTTTACCATTTCAAGAGCAGAGGTTGATAATTTTGTAACCAATAAAGCAGTTACTCCCAATATTTTAAACTGGCCCGGTAACGGCGATGTTAGTTTGGGATTGGGGCGCCGATTGGCTCCCTTTGTGGATGTAAACAGCGATGGATTATACGATCCTACGGCCGGTGATTATCCTGCTTACGACGTAGAAAATAAAGCCGAAAAGGACAATTTAGGATTTTGTAAAACCAAATTATTTGGTGATTACACCTTGTTTTGGGTATTTAACGACAATGGCGGTATTCATACAGAAACACAGGGTGTTCCTATTGGTGTTGAAGTTAGGGCACAGGCCTTTGCTTTTAAAACCAACGATGAAATTAACAACATGACCTTTTACAGTTATGAGATTTTTAACCGCTCCTCGTTTCAATTGAACAATACCTATTTTACCATTTGGAACGATGCCGATTTAGGATACTACTTAGACGATTATGTGGGTTGTGATGTACGTAGGGGCATGGGGTATATATACAATGCCGATTCATACGATGAAACAGCCAGTGGTGTAAATGGCTATTTGGATTATCCGCCGGCATTGGGTTGTGATTTTTTCAAAGGACCCTTGGCCGATTACGATGCCTTAACTGGAAAGGGGGATGGAATTGACAACGATCAAGACGGAATTACCGATGAGGTTGGTGAAACCATTCAAATGAGCCGGTTTACCTATTACAATAATAATATCGGAGCCTTTCCTCCGCAAACCACCAATCCGGACATTGCCATCCACTACTACAATTATATGACCGGTAAATGGAAAGACGGTTCTAATTTTACAACCGGTGGAAACGCCTATGGTGGAACTTTACCGTCAACCTACGTTTACGACGGAAATCCCGTAACCGGAACCGGTTGGACCGAAAAAGGATCGGGTAATTTACCCGGTGACCGACGCTTTTTACAATCTGCGGGTCCCTTTACCCTAAAACCGGGTGCTGTAAATGAAATTACCTTTGGGATGCCCTGGGCACAGAGTCCCAACAAAGGTGGAAATATACAGTCTCTGGAACTTTTATATTCTGCGGATGACAAAGCCCAAGCCCTCTTTGATAATTGTTTTAAACTCTTGGATGGCCCGGAAGCTCCGGATATGACTGTTCAGGAAATGGATGGAGAACTTATTTTCTACCTCACCAATACCAAAGGAAAGTCCAATAATTACAAGGTTTATAACAACGATTATGAAGAAGAGGATATTTCCATTTTGTCCGATCCAACTTCCAGTAATCCAAAACTCAGCAACCCAGATAAAAAATACCGCTTTGAAGGCTATATTGTTTACCAGGTTAAAGACGATAAAGTTACTTCCACCGATTTAAGCGATCCTACCAAAGCAGTACCGGTATTTCAATGCGATATTGAAAACGGAAAAGGCCGACTGGTAAATTATGAAATGGACAATAATGTGGGTGGTTATGTTCCCGTTGTTAAGGTTGATGGCGGTGATGCGGGAATAAAATCCGTATTTAAAATTTCTGAAGACGCCTTTTCAACCTCCTCAAACCGAAATTTAATTAATCATAAACAATATTATTTTGTTTCGGTAGCCTATGCCTACAACGAGTACCTACCCTATGCCCAGGATGTACCCCCTTCGGCCAGTTCCTCAGCAAATTCATTAGGGCAAAAAAAGCCCTATTTAGAGGGTCGTAAAATTAAACGTGCAGCCGGAACTCCGCATAATACCGATGCAGAAAACTTTGGAACCACCATACAGGGTGTGTTTGGTGCCAGCCCAAAAATTACCCGTATAGAAGGACAGGGCAATGGAGGAAATTTATTAACCCTTACCGAAGAAACCGAGACCGCTATATTAAAAAGTTCCAACAGCATGGTTCGCGAGCTGACATACGAAGCAGGTCAAGGACCTCTGGACATTAAAGTAGTAGATCCGCTCAATGTAAAGGGCAGCAATTTTGAGTTTAAGTTTATTCGCAACCGGGCCTTACAAAAAACCCCGGTTGATTCGGTTAATGCCTATGCGCGTAATACCGGAACCAACGCGGCCACTGTAAAATACAATGGTATTTTAGGAACCCTAAACGTTGACAGCACCAGTTGGGAATTGTACGACATTGATAACAAAAAATATTACTATCCTAACGAATTAAAGACGGGCGAAAACTTTTACCAAACCATTAAAGTTGGTAACGAGTACATTATTCCAGAACTGGGCATTTCAATTGCCATCAAACAAACGCCCGATCCAAGCGAACGGGTAAACAGTTTTACCGACTTCTCTTTGTTAACAGCCGACTCCAATTATATGGGACCTAAGGCCGGCAGTTATATCGGGGCCACCTTAGAATATAAAAACGGTGAGTCTAATTGGTTAAACTCATTACGGGATAGCGACGGCGAAACACCGGCCAACTGGATTTTATCCGGAACCAATAAAACCGATGGGTTTGAAGATGCATTTTATAAAAAAGACAATGAAAATAAAATTGTTGCATTTTACGATCCGAATAAACAATATGCTAAAATTTTGAATGGTACCTGGGCTCCTTATGCGCTTTGCGGTTCTTATGTGGCCTTGAGTGCTAATACCACTGGAAATCCTTCCAGAATATTTTGCGGTCCCGGATTTAACGGAAAAGCCTGGGCACAAGACGACTATTTAAAACAGCTGTATGCAAATCAAAACACCCAAAGTACACCCAACCAAAACAGTTGCGATTTACGTAAGTTAAGCAGCGTGTTGGTGGTATTAACCAAGGATCAGAGTAAATGGACCCGTTGTCCGGTTCTTGAAATGCAAGAAAAATCCATGTTAAGTGAAAACCATGCCATCTTTTTCTCACCCCGAAAACATAAATCGGTTGATAAAGAAGGAAAAACCGAAGACGATCCGGGGGTGGTTCTTGCCGATGCAAATTTAACCTCTAAAACCGGTATGGGTTGGTTTCCCGGATATGCCATTAATATTGAAACGGGTGAACGTTTAAATATGGCTTTTGGAGAAGACAGCTATCAAAAAGAGAACCGAGGAAACGACATGATGTGGAATCCAACTTCCAGTTTAAATTCACCCTTTAGTTATGCAATGGGAGGAAAGCATTTTATTTATGTATTTTCTGGTAATTCCATGACGGGAAATTTTTGGGAAAACCCAACATTTCCCTGGTCGGATACCCTTAAGTCAAAACCCAATTACGTTGGCCGTTACGACAAAGCCGAACGGTTAATGTACATGCTTAACAGCTTTTTCAGCTCGACGGTTTTAAAAAGCTCCGGAAGTATGAATGGCGCTGGATTGGCACCGTTCAGTGCAATTGAACGTGAAATTATGTGGGTTTCCATACCGATGGTTCGATCAGGCAAGGAGTTTGTTAACCCAGCTCAAATGCCCTCGGATGTGCGCATTCAAATAAATGTAGCAAAACCTTACCGCTACGGTTTTTCTGGAATTTTAGATTACACATCCGTGAATCAGCCTTATGCTACTTACAATAAATTGGTTGCTGCCAACAGTAAAAACAGTTCTGAAATCAAACGTTATCTTACCAAAGACCGGGATTCTTTAACCGCCAAAAACAACAACTTTCCCATGTACAGCTTTAACACAAAAGATTTACAAACACTCATCAATCAGCAATCGGTTGCCGAAAATGCCTTAAACCGCATCCGAATAGTTCCAAATCCGTATTACGGTTCTTCATCGTATGAGCAAAACCGCTCGGATAACCGCATTCGTATTACCAATTTACCAAACAAATGCACGGTTAAAATATTCAGTATGAACGGAACCTTAATTCGGACCTTAAAACGGGATGTAACCGATCAAGAGAACAGTTATACAGGTACCTCCGGAGGTGGAGACGATATTAAAAAAGGTAAATATTTAGATTACGTGGAATGGGATTTAAAAAATCAAAATAACATCTCAGTGGCCAGTGGCTTGTATATTTTCCATATCGAGGCCTTTGATAAGCAAGGTACATCGTTTGGTGAAAAAATCATCAAGTGGTTTGGTATTATGCGTCCTCTGGATGTTCAAAATTATTAATGTATAAATAAATTTATATGAAATCTACGTTTACAATAGCCCTCTCTATTTGCTTATTTGTTTCATTTGATTTGGCAGCCGGAAATCCGGAACGTGTAGGCCAAGCCGGAGCCAGTCAATTACTGATAAACCCATACACCCGCAACATGGGAATGGTAGGTTCAAACTCAGCAAAAGTTTCCGGTCTTGAAGCCCAATTCTTAAATGTAGCCGGTACAGCATTTACCCGTAACACCGAGGTTATGTTTAACCGCACCACCTGGTTATCAGGAACCGATATCTTTATCAATACCTTTGGTTTAACCCAGGGTTTAAGCGAAACCTCGTCGATTGGATTTGGAGTTGTTGCAATAGATGCCGGTAAAATTGACATTACTACCGAAGAAATGCCCGATGGTGGTTTGGGATACTACAAGCCCAGTTTTTACAACATCAGTTTATCCTATGCCAAAATGTTTTCTGATAATATTTACGGAGGATTAAATGTAAAAATGATCAACGAGCAAATACCCAATGCTGCAGCAAAAGGCGTGGCCATTGATGCCGGAATACAATACCATACAGGTAAATACAACAACATTCACGTTGGTATTGCACTCAAAAATTGGGGTCCAAAAATGAGCTATATTGGAGACGGATTAAGCCGTCAAACCTCGGTAAATTCCTTTTCCGGTAATTATGAAATGACCGTTAACAACCGTTCCGGGGCTTTTGAACTCCCTACCATGGTTAATATCGGGGCATCCTACGATGCGTATTTTCATCGCGATACCACGGGTGGCAACAAACACCAGCGGTTAACATTTAACGGAACCTTTACTTCAAATTCATTTACCTACGACAACGGATTATTTGGACTCGAATATGCCTGGCACGAAATGCTAATGCTTCGCGGAGGGTATTATTACGAAGAAGGGATTTTATCAAACGATACCCGCCGGACTGTTTTAAAAGGCCCTGCCGCCGGAATAAGCCTCGAAGTGCCATTTAACGAAAAACATTCTACGTTTGGTATAGATTACTCGTTTCGCGCAACCAATCCGTTTTCTGGAATTCATTCTTTTGGTTTCCGAATTAATCTGTAGTAATTTTTTTAATTTATTTCGTTTATGTCACAACAGGTGGGGTATTATACTCAAGAGGGTTTGCAAAAACTTAAAGACGAACTGCATCATTTAAAGGTTGTGGAACGAAAAGCAGCCACACAGGCCGTTGTAGAAGCCAGAGAAAAAGGAGACTTAAGTGAAAATGCAGAATACGATGCTGCGCGTGAAGCCCAGGCTTTACTCGAAGTTCGAATTTCAAAAATGGAGGAAATTATTGCCCATGCCCGTATTGTGGACGAGACCAAGCTGGATTTAAC
>CAWUNH010000036.1:0-8522 GCA_963923435.1 uncultured bacterium | reverse complement strand
AATAAACGCACTGCATTCCTGTTTTAATCGATTGATGTTAAATGCAATGGTGGTATTATCCGATGCTCTGGCAGGACGATGATCAACCGTTAATTGCAAACCGGTGGCAACCTGAATCATGGTTACAATTTCGGCAATGGAATACACCGTTCCGGATGCCAAATTGTAGGTGTTGTATTTAAAGGATTTTACAGCCGATTGTTTTAATACATTTACCACATCGTCAATAAAAATAAAATCACGCTTAGAAGCGCCGTTTCCATACAATGCAACTGGAATCCTACGACATCCTTGTTCAATAAAAGTATTGATTATGCCCAAGCCTTTTTGAGTGTTTTGTCCGGGACCGTATACATTGGAAATTCTAAAAATCAAGGTTTCGGTTTCAAAGCGTTGATTGATATAATTTAAATAATGCTCCATACAACCTTTAAACACCCCGTAAGGAGAAAAGGGCTGTAATACCGAATCCTCGGTAACAGGAATTTGGGAGGGCCCATAAACGGTTCCGCCGCTTGAAACGTAAATTATTTTTGAAACTCCGGCCTGTACCGCAGCATCCATAGTTTTCATGAAAGGAATTAAATTGGCCTGAACTTCATATTCGGGCTGGTTCCAGCTGCTGGCAGGAATGGTTGCTGAGGCTAAATAATACAAAACGTTTACTCCGCTTAGGGCTCCAGAATCAAACCCCTTTAAACGGTTTTCGGGCAATGTTATTAATGATTTAACTGCTATTTGAGCCTCTTCACGTAGAGACTTGCAAAGCGCCTTTCCTATAAAACCCTGATCACCAATAACTGCAGCAACCATCATGTTACATTAACGGTTTCATCAATCACAACAAATGGACGGTCTCGAACCTCATCGTATATACGAACTACGTACTCGCCTATAATTCCCAAACAAATCAGCATAAGAGAACTAAAAAACGAAATTACAATAACCAAACTGGCAAATCCTTTGGCTTCAATACCGGTAAACAATGCGCCGTATAATATGTACATAGAATACAACATTGCAAAAATTAAACCCAATATACCCGAAAGCGTAATCAATCGAATGGGAACCGAGGAAAATGAAAAAATCCCGTCCATGGCAATTTTAAACAGCTTTTTAAGGGTATAGCCCGATTCACCGGCAATTCGTGCTTGCCTCTCATACGAAACTCCAATTTGCTTAAATCCAATCCAGGCGCGAATTCCCCTTAAAAAAGGGTTTTTTTCTTGCAGCTTAAGCATGTTTTGAACCACTTTTTGCGTCATTACGCAAAAATCTCCGCTGTCCAATGGAATTTCGGTATGGCTTAATTGTTTTAGCAATCTGTAAAATGCGTTGTAACTCAAACGTTTTAAAAACGCTTCTTTTCGTTTTTTTCGAACACCGTAGGCTACCTCATAACCTTGATCCAAGTATTTAAAAAAACCGGGCAACAGAGCGGGAGGATCCTGTAAATCATCGTCGATAATAGCCACATAATCGCCGGTGCAATGGGTTAAACCGGTTTTAACAGCTATTTGATGTCCAAAGTTGCGTGAAAGTTTAAATCCTTTTATATAAGGGTAGATGGCCGCATATTCCTTAATTTTTTGATAACTGGCATCGCGGCTACCATCGTCGATTAAAAGCAACTCCAAATTCCAGCCCTGGGCTATGCGTTCCTTTTCAATGGCCTCGGTTAATGCATGCATAAAATCGGCGGAATTAAACACCGGAACAATTATGGATATTTTAGGATTTTGCATTATCGAATTACAAATCTATACAATAGCTTTTTAAGTTGGGTAAAGAGGATGGTTTTAACTGTTCCTAGGTAATAATTGGAGGTCCGGAGTCCGAAACTCTTTTCGCGGTATACCAATCGGATAAATTGCAGGTAATCTCGGCGTTGCTGTTCGGCCATTTGAACACTGGCCGAATCGGAAGAAACTCGAAATGCAGCGCATACTTCCGGCAAATACACCAGACGGCCCCGGGTTAAAAATTTAAACCACTGATCTAAATCCAACACATAAAAAATGTTCGAATTAAACGGACCGGTTTGTTCCATAAGAGATTTTCTAAATAAAACCGAACCGCCTTCGCCAATACCATTTCCCCCTGAACGAATCACCCGGTTAATGGCATTTGTGCCATCAATATTTAAATGGCGGCGGCTTAACCGGCGCGTCATTAAAACCTTGCCCGATTCGTTAATAATATGTCGGCCGGAGGCAACCAAAGCAATTTGCTCCGTTAAGTCATTTTCTAAAATTTTTACCTGGGTATTTAATGCCTCGGGGTATAAAACATCATCGGCCGGTAAAATTTTAATGTATTTACCCTGTGCCAGACTAAAGGCCCTATTCCAATTGGGAATTAAACCCAAATTACGTGCATTGCGATGGTAACGGATTCTAATATCTTTAAAGGATTTAATAATTTCGGGAGTGGTATCGGTTGAAGCATTATCGCATAAAATAAGTTCGAAATTTTGATACGTTTGATTTAATACCGATTGAATGGCCGTATTTAAAAATCGGGCTCCGTTATATACCGGAATTAAAACCGAAACAACTGGCAAGGACATGCTACTAATTTACTAAATATGCCTGCAATTCAAGCAGATATTTTAATATCAAGGCTTTTGTAAAAACGTATTAATAACACAATTTCTTTTTAACCCGAGTGCTCTTTTAACACGCTTGCATTTGGTTGTAAAAATTTAACCCCATGTAGCGGGACAAAAAATATACAATTACCTAAATACGGTACATTTATCGTAATTTAGAATGTGAATTTGCAAAAATCAGAATCTATCATTGAAGGGTGTTATACCTTAAAGCTTCCCAAACAGGAAGACCAACGCGGCTTTTTTGTTAAGTGTTTTCATGCCGATTTTTTTAAAGATTCCTCAGAAATGCCAATTATTAAAGAACAGTACTATTCTAGCTCTCACAAAAACGTGTTCCGAGGCATGCACTTTCAGCTTCCCCCCTACGATGTATTAAAACTGGTATTTTGTGTGCAGGGACGGGTCCTTGATTTTGTTGCCGATTTGCGTAAAAATTCAAAAACCTACGGTCAATGCATTCATTTTGAGCTATCCTGTAACAACCCAACCTTACTGGTAATTCCAAGCGGATTGGCACATGGGTTTTTAACCCTTTCAGATAAAGCCATCCTGCATTACATGGTGTCGGAAGTGTATCAACCGAAATACGATTCGGGCATACACTACAGCTCGTTTCAATCCATCCAATTACCCCCAACGGTCATTCTTTCTAACCGCGACCAGGGTTTTGCAAAACTTATCGACTTTGATTCTCCCTTTTAATGGCACATATAATTATTAGCGGATACCAGGGAAGTCTGGGACAAGGCATTAGCAACTATCTTTTAAACCACAGCCCGCATACCCTAACCGGTTTTGGACGATCGCCTTTAAACATACCTCTTAAAAACCAACGCTGCAGCTATTTAACCGCTTCACTTAAATCTGTAACTGAAACCTGGCCTGTTGAATTTGAATCTGCAGAAGTACTCATTGATTTGGCCTGGGAGCATTTAAACAATTACCATCACCCTTCCCACCTTTCGGAACAAATGGAACAACATGCCCAGTTTATTGAAAAAGGCCTTAAAAAAGGCATACGTCATGTGGTTGTGGCAGGAACCTGTTACGAATACGGTTTACAGGAAGGTGAATTGTTTGAATCTATGGATTGTCAACCGGAATTACCCTATGCACGTGCTAAATCAAAGTTGCTAAACCATTTAACAGATCTGCAAAAGCACTACCGGTTTACCTTGGTTTGGCCTCGTATTTTTTATCTTTTTGGACCCCTGCAAGGCCGAAAAAATTTATACTCCTCCTTAATGGAATCCATTGTTTCAAAGGCTGCAAGTTTTAACATGTCGGGCGGACAACAAATTCGAGATTTTTTATTCCCCGAAGAAATGTTTGAAAAATTCAGTCAATGCAGTCTTCAAAACCATGTTACCGGTCCCATTAATATTTGCAGCGGAAAACCCATTAGCCTGTTAAACAAAATTCAAAACCTATTAAACGAACACAATAGCTCCTTAAAACTCAATACCGGAGTGTTTCCCTATCCAGACTACGAACCCATGCAATGTTGGGGTTCGCTTGTAAAACTAAAATCTGCATTAAAAGCCTATTCAGAATTTGGATTAAGGTTAAACCAGTTGTAAAATAATTCGTTTTTAAAAGAACCTAACTTACAAAACGGTTGTTTTAAGTAAAACAAATTCCAATTTTACCTGCTTGTTTGTATGGCTTAAAGTCCGATTAAACCCTTACCTTTAGGTATTGATTAAACACTCATGAAAGTTGTGATTTTAGCGGGGGGTTTAGGCACGCGGTTATCGGAAGAAACCGATATTAAACCCAAACCCATGGTTGAAATAGGCGGACGCCCAATTTTATGGCATATTATGAAGTTATATGCCAGCCAAGGTTTTAAAGAATTTATTATTTGCTGCGGATACAAAGGGCATGTGATTAAGGAGTATTTTCAACAGTATTTTTTGCACCATGCCGATGTAACCTTTGATTTAGCAGCCAATCAAATGAGCGTTCATCATAAAACTACCGAAGACTGGAAGGTTACTTTGGTTAATACCGGAAAAGACAGCATGACCGGAGGCCGAATCCGCCGAATTCAGCCCTATGTAAAAAACGAACGTTTTATGTTAACCTATGGTGATGGCCTTAGCAATATCAATTTGGCCGAATTGTTGGATTTTCACAAAAACCACGGTAAAATGGTAACCGTTACTGCGGTTCAACCCGAAAGCCGGTTTGGTGTATTGGATATTAATGCCACTCAACAGGTACAATCCTTTATGGAAAAACCCAAAGGTGAAAGCGGGTGGATTAATGGCGGTTTTTTTATTTGTGAGCCGGGAGTGTTTTCTTACTTAGAGGGCGATCAAACCATTTGGGAACGCGAACCTCTTGAACAAATTGCTGCTGCAGGCGAACTGTTTGCATTTAAACACAGTGGTTTTTGGAAACCCATGGATTCGCTTAAAGATAAAAACGATTTAAATTCCATGTGGGAAAAAGGACAAGCAGAATGGAACATATGGAAATAAGCCTTTCCAAGAGCTTTGATGGAATTTATCATGGCAAACGGGTTTTAATTACCGGTCATACCGGATTTAAAGGTTCCTGGTTGAGTATTTGGCTTAAAGCACTGGGGGCCGAGGTTTTTGGCTACGCATTAGCCCCTACCTCATCCAAGGATAATTTTGTTCGCTGCCGACTGGATTCCAAAATCCAACATCGGGAGGGTGATGTTCGAAACTTAACAGATTTTACTAACTGCATTCAGTCGGTTCAACCCGATTGTATTTTTCATTTAGCAGCCCAGCCTTTGGTTTTAAACAGCTATCAAAATCCCCACTACAATTTTGAAACCAATTTAATGGGAACGGTCAATCTCTTTGAAGCGGTTCGAAGCGTTGCTGGAATTCAATGTGTGATAAATGTTACTACCGATAAATGTTATTTAAACCAAGAATGGCTATGGGGCTATCGTGAAAACGAACCCCTGGGAGGCGAAGATCCCTATAGTGCTTCAAAGGCCTGCTCGGAACTCATTACACATGCTTACCGTCAATCGTTTTTTAAATCCACTACCTGTAAAATTGCCAGTGCCCGTGCAGGTAATGTAATTGGAGGCGGAGACTGGGCTGAAAACCGAATACTACCCGATGCTTTTCGCGCCATTGAAAACCAAACCGAATTAATCATCCGAAATCCAAATTCCATTCGTCCCTGGCAATTTGTATTAGAACCTTTGTACGGTTATTTGAAATTGGGAATGCATTTATTAAAACAGGAATCCGGTTTTGATGAAGCCTGGAATTTTGGCCCATTGAGTCCAGAACCCTACACTGTTAAAAAAATTATTGATGTTTTAAAAAACCAGATTCCAGATTTAAAGGTTCGCTATGAAGAATCTAAAAACAAGCCCCACGAAGCGGGTCTGCTGCAATTGGATATTGGAAAATCAATTCACCGAATGGGATGGAAGCCTAAACTAAGCCTCCACCAAACCCTCGAATTTACCGCCCGTGGGTATTTGCAAGAATTGCAAAATCCTGAAAATACCTATGCCTCCAGACTCAATCAAATCATTGAATATTCTTCCTTATAATATGTCGGAATTAGCAGATATAAAACAGCAAATTCATAAACTCATTGAATCGTACCACCAAAAAGCATTTGCTGCAAAACCCTTTGAGGCCGGTAAAACTCCGGTTCCAGTAAGTGGAAAAGTGTTTGATCATCAAGAACTGATTGCCATTACCGATGCCGCTTTAGACGGCTGGTTTACCAGCGGTAAATTTAACACCTCCTTTGAAAAGCAGCTGGCAAAATTTATAAATGTAAAATCGGTTTTAACTGTAAATTCGGGTTCTTCAGCCAATCTGGTTGCCTTTTCGGCACTAACTTCCGAAGAATGGGGAGAAAAAGCCATTCGACCCGGCGATGAGGTCATTACGGTTGCTGCATCTTTTCCCACAACCGTTAATCCGATCTTACAATACGGAGCCGTCCCTGTTTTTATTGACATTCAATTGCCCACCTATCAACTCGATGTTCGTCGGTTAGAAGCTGCGCGCAGCCCAAAAACCAAGGCCGTTGTAATTGCCCATACTCTGGGAAATCCTTTTGATGCCAAAACAATTAAAGAATTTTGTGACCGTTACGGATTGTGGCTTATGGAAGATTGCTGCGATGCATTGGGAGCAACCTTGCACGGAAAACATGTTGGAACTTTCGGCGATGTTGGTACCTTAAGTTTTTATCCTGCCCATCATATAACCATGGGAGAAGGCGGTGCTGTATTTACCTCCAATGCCAAACTAAAAAAATTAATGGAATCGTACAGAGATTGGGGCAGAGACTGCTGGTGCGAACCCGGCATGGATAATACCTGCGGAAAACGATTTACACAACAACTGGGTTTACTTCCCTATGGTTACGATCATAAATACACCTATTCCCGGCAAGGATTTAATTTAAAAATTACCGATATGCAGGCTGCCCTTGGATTGGCTCAGCTAAGCAAATTACCTGAATTTATCCGCCGTCGAAGGGAGCTTTACAAGCGACTTTATTCGGGGCTAACCAAATTTAAAAACCAACTTCTCTTACCCGAGCCTACGCCGGATTCCGAACCCTCTTGGTTTGGATTTTTAATAACGCTCCTACCCTCTTGTAAAATATCACGCGATGCCATGGTTCAACATTTAAACCAAAAGCAAATTGCAACGCGGCTTTTATTTGCTGGCGATCTGCGCAAGCAGCCTTATTTTAAAAATTACACCTACCGTGTATCGGGACCGTTAAGCGAAACCGAACGCATTGTAGAACATACTTTTTGGATTGGTGTAACTCCAATGATTAGCGACCCTATGGCCGATTATATCATTCAGGTATTTGAGGAGCTTTTAGGGTAAACCTGAACGTACAATTTTTTTAGTTGATTGCGATCGTATTCCGTTAAAGTTTTGTTGCGTCGGGCCCATACCCGTTCTACCGTTTCAATAAATTTATCCCAACGGTAAGGCTCCAAATCCTTACCGTTAAACCAGGTAAAATCTGGAACAAACTGAGGCGGAAAACCAGAACCGTAAACATGGGTAGCCGTTCCCAATACCGTACCGGTATTAAGCATGGTATTAATCCCGGTTTTGCTATGATCTCCCATAATGATTCCTGCAAATTGCGCTCCGGTGTTTTCTAATTGACAGGTATCGTAGCGGTATTGTTTTACAAAAGAATAATTGTTTTTTAAATTACTGCAATTGGTATCGGCGCCCAGATTGCACCAGGATCCAATTAAAGACTGACCTAAAAATCCGTCATGGGCTTTGTTTGAATAATCCTGAAATAAACACTGATTGAGTTCTCCACCAATTTTACACCAGGCGCCAATGGAGGTTGGTCCGTATATTTTGGATCCCATTTTTACCTCGCTGTGTTCTCCCAACACAAAGGGACCACGAATCATAGCGCCTTCCATTACTTCAGCATGTTTTGAAATAAACACAGGACCATTTGATACATTAATAAAACAGGCATTGACTTTAGCGCCCTCTTCGATAAATAAATCTGCTGGATTTCCTGTTAAAAAAACCGAATTGGGAACGCTTGATTTTGTTCGCGAAACAGACAAGAGGGTATAATCGTGAAGAATCCGTTGGTTCAAATTTTGTATTAAATCCATCGGGTCGTTGAGTCGGGTAATTGCACCCGTATATTGTATTTTTTTGTAAGATGGATTGGGTTGCGCAATATCTGAATACCAGGCAATACAGGTGGTTTCGTGATACAAAGCAGTTCCAGGTGTTAATTCAAGTAAGGATTGAACCAAATCTTTAGATGGAAGCACATGGCTGTATATCCAGCGCTGAGGGCCGGAAACAACATTACTGTTATTAAGTCCGGTAGGTGCAAATTGATTCCAGCAGTCTAAAATACTAAAATAAGCTAAACGTAACTC
>CAWUNH010000035.1:0-8572 GCA_963923435.1 uncultured bacterium | reverse complement strand
CTGTACTCAAAAATAATCCGCTGCAAGCGGATTTCAAACGGTCTAATCCAATTAACCAGCGTTGCATTTTGCATTAACAAAAAAAACGAATGCGGTAAATTAACCAACCCTATACGTTGACTTTCAGATTCAAGCCAAATAGGCTCTTTGCTGTTTTTAGCATCGATCAGAATTAATTGATGTGCCAAACGGTTTTCAAATTGTTGTTGGGTGGGTTGTGGAACTTGCAACAGATTTCCAAAGGCCGAACCTTTGTGATGGGCCAATGCTTCTAAATCAATGACTGCCTGTCCGTTGTGATGCATTTTTTGCAAGAGTTCGGTTTTTCCGGTTCCGGTGCAACCAGCCAAAACCTTATAATTTCTGGGTTTGGCCAATTGTTCTAAAATCTTGTTTCGGTAGCCTTTGTATCCGCCGGATAACCGATGGATGTTATGACCGCCCTGTAAAAACAACCAGGCCAATATAGAACTTCGCAAACCCCCTCGCCAGCAATATACCATAACCTCTTTGGGATTTTGTTGTAATTGCATGCGCAGGTCTCTGAGCTTAATTCCCATTTGAGGACCTAAAATTTCCAGACCCCGACGAATTGCGTTTTCACGACCCTGCTGTTTAAACAGCGTTCCAATTTCGGCCCGTTCCAAATCGTTTAATATAGGAATTGAGACTGCACCTGGAATATGTCCCAAATGATATTCCGAGGGACTCCTTGCATCTATAATTAAGAACTTAGAAGAATTTTGAATCCAGCTGGTTCCCTCCAGGATATTAACACAGGGTACCATTAGGGTGAAATACTGATGTAATACGGATCAACACTCAATTCGCTTCGAAAACGCTTTGGACTGAAGGATTGCAAATCAATCGCGTTTAAAAAACCATTGCGCCCCGTACATTGTGCTTGGTGATGGGGTGCAGGGCCTGCCGAAGAAATATTACGGGACAAAACCCAAATCACTCCATAACGGTCATCGGCCACGATACCATGGGGCTGAAAGCCCACAAATTGTTTTTGAACACTAAATGTTTTATCGTGAATTTTATACACCGATCCCAATTGATTGTTATTGCCGGAGGGGTCGTTACTGCAGGTAATATAAAAACTTTCAGTTTGCCGGGAGTACGTAATTTCTTGAGGATATTGTCCCACGGGAATGCATTTTTTTAAAACCCATTGAGGCCATTCAAAAACCCTAACCTCATTGCTTTTTTGACAGGTAATCCAAACTTCATGCCCATCGGGATGAAATCGAAGGTCGTGAGGATCCAATGAAAAATTCGAAACATCTAAACTCAGTTCTCGGTAATCTTTAAGCGCCGTATCCATACTATACAGAGCATTTCCGGTTTGAGCTGTAATTAATAGGGTTTGCTGATCGGGCGACAAGGCAATGCCGTGAGGCTGATACAATCCGCCAATAAAATGCAGCAATCGATTGTTTTTTAAATCCAGGACTGCAACTTTTCCATCGTTTGCCCATGAAACCGCATAAGCCCGAGTACCGTCTGAATTAAAGGTCAGTGTATTCCAATCCAAGGCTTGAATTCCTTCCGGTGACAGCGGTATTTCTGCCAGCAGGCGGTTGTCTTGAGTACTGTACTTTTGCAGCACCGAGTTATTTACAAACAGAACATACCAGTATTGACCGTCTGGACTCACCTGCACCTGATGGGGAATATCCGGACCGGGTTTATTACCCACCTCTATATACCGTATGGGCAATCCGGTTGTTCGATCCACAAGGGTTACCACATCGCATCCCTGATTTACTATATACGCCGCTGCATTTTTAAAATTTGAAAATGCAACCCTGCCCTGAACATCGGGGGCCCCTGCATCAATCCATTTTTTTACAGCCATAACCTCGGCCTCACTTAAAGAGGGTTGATTTAATGGCATTCGGGGACTTGCCACAGGACCCCATTTTGGATTGGAATTAATAAAATAACATAATGAAGAAAATTTAGAAGCATATGGAATTACCGGACTGCCGGTTCGGGATCCTTTGAATAAATTGTTCCAGGTACTGAGGTCTAAACCCGAAGCAGCTTCGGAACTGTTGCTGTTATGGCAACCTGTATTGGCACATTTTAAAACCAAAAGTTCGCCAATTTCTTTGGGATAATCCCCGTATTGCGGGGAAATGGACTCTCGCGTGCAGCTTATGCTCCAAAGCAAAAAAACACAAGCTTTCCACAATAATTTCATTTTATGCATTTAAACCATTGAACGCTGTTGTCGGAAGAAATCCATTCTATCCCATAGAATCCAGAATTCCATTGGCCGGTATTCAGCAAGGAGGTTTCAAGCCGGGTTTCCATAATAAGAGAGCCTTTGGCATCAAATACACGTACTTGATACGGGGGCGGACCAAGAGGTCCATTAAGAGAAATCCAGTCTAAAGCCGGTTGCGGAAATACATACGCTTTGTTTAAAGGTAAAGGATGGTTTAATCCTACATTGGAAGCCTTACTTGAAAAAAAACTGCAACCCCCTGAGGCATTTCCAATAAAAGCATCTGATACCCCATCCCCGTTTATATCTTTTGTGCATACGGTACTTTGCGGACCCTCGTTCCAAAAATTAACCCGGTCGTTGATTAATTGCGCAGATTGGTTTGCCATTGGCGGAATACTGTATTGAAATATACGCCCCGAAACAGAACCTACTAATAAAAATTTTTGACCGGAAAGCTCTAATAGTTCCGGAGAAGCAAAGGCATCTAAACCATATCGCAAAGTTTGAACTCTTACATCAATTCCTCCCCAAAAACTGGAAATCAAGGAAAATGTTGGCGCCGAAGCCAATCCTGTATTTTGACAGTAGGCTAATTTTCCGTTACGCATGCCAATTAATAAATCGGGCTTTAAATCCGCATTTACATCTAATATCAAAGGCGCTGCAGATCCAAAAGGCAAGTTAATTCCAAATGGATTGTTTTTAAAAACGGATAACTGAACCGGCTGATTGGGTCCTGCCGTATTTTCAAACCAGTGAATTTGACCACTTGCGGTTCCAATCAACAAATCAACGTCTCCATCCATATCCACATCGCCCGCAGCAGGACATAAACCGGAAAATGCATAACTGCTGAGGTTTAACCAATCCTTGCTAATCAAATTAAATCGAGGATTTTGAGGTGTACCGGTATTTTGATAATATGAAATTCTGGGAGATAAAATTCCATTGGTATAAGTTCCCTGACTGGAAATCAGCAAATCGGTGAGTCCGTCGGCATTTACATCCATTAAAAGGGGTTTGGATGCCTGACCCACATCTATCATGTCCGATTGTAAAAAATTACTTTTAATAAATTGAAACTGTGCATTTGCATTGGGAGAACTGTTTTTATAATACCATACACTCTGGGTATTTTCACTGTTGGCAGTTTGCGGAGAGGCCAACAAGTCTTGTTTACCGTCGGAATCAACATCAACAACAAAGGCACAGGGAAAATTTTGCAGGCGTATAACCTGTGTATTTCCCTTTTGCGGATAATTGGGAAAATTACGGGTTGTATCGGTAATTAGCGCAGATGTTGGAGTACCGCTGTTGAAAGCAAATTGTATGTCCGAACATCCAACATCTCCCATTAAAAGATCCTGATCTCCGTCGTTTTCAATGTCTATACAGGTTAAACAAGAACCTGCATGGTAAGTTTTTTCAGCGGGCTTGGATTGGCACTGATTAAATCCTACCTGACAATTACTTTCTGAACATTTTCCCCAGCAATCGCTGGCTAATTCAAAAATCAAACTGTCTTTATGTCCGTACTTTTCAAGACTCATGTTTTTATGCCATTCGATAAACACTCCCTGAGATGAAAAGGTAAGAATATCCAAATCGCCATCGCCGTCTACATCTTTAATTCCGGGTACTCCTACAGGACTTGCATAAATATTGGTAAACAGCGGTTGTGGGGAACCGGGATTGTAATTTGAATTTAGAACACTTTTGTAGGGCGTAAACTGAAGCCGGTTTTGAGGAGTACTGGTGTTTTTAAAAACCTGTATTCCCAAGCTGGTGGATGCAAATAAATCGCCTTTTTGATCGCCGTTAAAATCCATTATCAGGGCCCAGTTGGAAACTTCCGGAAAAAAATAAGACCCATCGGGATCTGCCTGATAATTACTTGTTCCGGATCCATTTTTTATAAAACATTTAAATTGTCCGGTTCCTATACTGTTGCATCGATCGTAAAAAATTAAATCGTTAAGGCCGTCAAAATTTAAATCTGTGGAAGAAACAGAAACATAATTTAAACCGCCGGCAAAGGGAAATTTTAAATACTGGGTTGCTTCCCATACCGGCAATGTATCTCTTGCTACCGGAAGTTGTGCCTTTAAAAAGGACATGCTTATTAAAACACAGCACAAAATTCGCATACTTAAAGGTAATTTAAAAAAAACGCATTGATTTAACCCAAATGCAGTTTAACACATTGTAAAAGTTAAACATTTAAAATATGTACTGTAATAAATCGCAATAGTTTAATTACCCCGATTGGGCTGCTTACAGATCAGGACGCATTGCTTCTACACTGATTTCAACATGTGCATCTTTAGGTAGTTTAGCTGCCTGAATGGTTGCCCGGGCAGGAAAATGAGCGCTAAAATAACCCGAATACACCTCGTTTACCTGAATAAAGTGATTCATATCGTTTAAAAAAATGGTCGCCTTGACCACGTCTTTAAAACTACAACCTGCGGCGCTTAAAATTGCTCCAATATAATCCATTACAATTCGGGTTTCATCTTTTATATTGGTTTGAATAAGTTGCTTGCTCTGCAAATCCATGGCAATGGTTCCGCTAACAAATACAAGATTCCCGGCAATTACAGCTTGGCTGTAGGGTCCAATGGGAGAGGGCGCCAAAGGCGTAGAAACGATTGTTTTCATTTAATTTTGATTGCGTTTTTTAATCATGGTTAATATGGTTGCCAATGCAACCGTATCGTTTTGATCGTCGTATACATCTACCTGCCACTTTACAATACCTTTGGCTACCTCTTCGGCTGTTTTTTTCTCCTGTTCAATTTTTTCTTTACAGGTAAAGCGTACGCCAATGGTAGTGCCCATGTATACCGGTTTTAAAAATTTACACGATTCGATTCCGTAATTTAGTAATACCGGACCTTTCCGTCCGTCAACAAATAAACCGGCAGCCTTACTTAACAAATAATACCCGTGTGCTACGCGTCCGGTAAATAACGTTCCTTCTAAACTTGTAACATCTACATGTGCGTAAAAATGATCGCCGCTAACATTGGCAAACTGAACTACATCGGCATCGGTAACCGTATGTTTAGAAGTTATCAGCGTTTCTCCAATTTCCAAATCTTCGAAATACTGCTGAAAGGGATGGATTACTTTTTCCAACATTTGTCCGCCGTACTGATACTGGTTTAAAATGGTTCCTACCGTTGTAGGACTGCCTTGTATTGCGGTACGTTGCAGGTAATGAAACACACCCCGAACGCCTCCCATTTCTTCACCTCCACCGGCACGTCCGGGTCCGCCATGAACCAAAAGAGGCATGGGTGAACCATGGCCGGTAGATTCGGCTGCGCAGTCCCGATTTAAAACCAAAATTCGGCCGTGCATGCAAGCGGCACCCAGCGTGAATTGACGGGCCAAGGTGGCGTCGTTGGTAATTATGCTGCTAACCAATGAACCTTTACCCATTTTGCAGAGCTGAATGGCTTCATCTAAATTGGTATAAGGCATTAACGTACTTACAGGACCAAAGGCTTCCACCGAATGGCATAATGTGTTATACAAGGGTTTGGGATTGTACATGAGGGTGGGCGCTAAAAAAGCACCCTGGTGAACCTCGGCTCCAAGTAATTCGGGGTGTAAATTTTCAAAAAGCAACTCCTGTTGGGTTTTCAGTTGCTGTATTTTATCCTGGACTTCGGTACGCTGAGATTGAGCGGCCAGAGCACCCATGCGAACCTCTTTAATTTTTGGATCGCCCATTGAAGTTGCCTTAAGGCGTTCAATTAATGCAGTTTGTACTTCTTCCACCCGATTTAATGGCACCAGAATACGACGCACGGCGGTACATTTTTGACCCGCCTTGGTACACATTTCACGAACCACTTCTTTAATAAATATTGAAAATTCAGGGTCTTTTGGTTGAACATCGGGGCCCAAAACACAAGCATTCAAAGAGTCTGCTTCCATATTAAACGGAATGCTTTCTTCAATGATTCGATGGTGCGATTTTAATTTTTTACCGGTTGAGGCAGAGCCTGTAAACGTTACAATATCTTGATTTTCCAAATGATTTAAAAGATCTCCTGCCGATCCGCAAATGAGTTGCAGGGCCCCTTTTGGTAAAATTTCAGAATCGATGATGTCCCGCACCACGGCTTCGGTTAAAAAACAGGTTAGCGTTGCCGGTTTTACAATAGCAGGAACTCCGGCCAGCCAGTTTACAGAAACTTTTTCTAGCATGCCCCAAACCGGAAAATTATAGGCATTTATATGCACGGCAACCCCTTCTTTTGGCACACAAATATGATGTCCAATAAAGGTGTTGGATTTGGACAGTTTAACGGCCTCCCCATCGTAACAATAAGATTCGTTGGGAAACTGTCTGCGCAAAGACGCATAGGCAAATAAATTTCCAATTCCGCCTTCAATATCTACCCAGCTATCCGCCCGGGTTGCTCCGGTAGCCCAGCTTATTTCGTAATAGCGTTCTTTTTTTTGTAATAAATACAAGGCCAAAGCCTTTAACATGCGACCGCGCTCATGAAACGTTAATTTACGAAGTGCCGGACCCCCCGTCTCGCGCGCGTAATTACACATGGCTTTAAAATCCAGTCCACCCGATCCGGCAAAACCCAAAGAAGTTCCGTTAACGGCATTAAAAAGTTCTTGCGTTGTGCCCGTTCCAGACACCCATTCTCCATGGCAATAGTTTTGAAACTGATTCATACTGAATTATTATTCAAAGAAAATAAAAAAACCCGAACGGATGTTCGGGTTTGACTTAGAATATAAGCTTAATTATTTTGAACGCTGAATGCGTTTTGCCAATTTGGATTTTAAATTTCGGGCCTTATTTTTGTGAATTACACCCTTTTTAGCTAATTTATCTATCATGGAACTGACTTTAGGTAACATGGTTTTTTGTTCCTGAGCGTCTTCTGATTTTTTTACAGTTTTAATAGCGGTACGGGTAGATTTTGCATAGTAACGATTGTCCAGACGTTTTGCGTTATTGGAGCGAATGCGTTTAATTGCGGACTTATGATTGGCCATGTGTTAATATGTATTAAGCCGCAAATATACAATTATTCCTTAAATGAATACATTCGTTCTGCATGAAATATCCCTTATTAGGCTTTTATTTGATTTTGGTTTACTCGTTTTTCGGCCAGGTAGATGTATATAATAAAAATCTAATACCCAATGCAAGCTTTGAACATTACAACCGAGGTGGCACATTAATCCGTCATGCCAAACCCTGGCAAACCATTGAGGATGGTGATTTTTACCACAAGGCCCTAAACGATGACCCCTCTCCCCATGCCGGAGCCGTTCAAGGTAATTCCTATGTTGGAATTCGATTTCGAAAAAAACACCGGGAATACATTCAAGTTCGTCTCTCTCAAACGCTGGCTAAAGGAGCCATTTATCGGTTGAGCTTTTACTGGCGAAAGGCCTATTGGAGTACCGCTCAATTAAGCCGCCTGGGTTATTATTTGGGTTCCAAACCCTTTCGTAAATCCATGCAGGTGGTTTCGGTTGACACCTTTGCACATTTTGGTTTAGACGGTACGTCTCAATGGGTTGAAAGCCGCTTTGTTTTCCAAGCAAAGGGTTTCGAACGCTTTCTGTGTATTGGCAATTTTTCAGAAAACTATCGAAAAGATTTAATTAAAGACCATGCCTTACGCATGTTTGGAGTAGAAGCCTATTATTTTATAGACAGTGTTTCATTAAAACGAGATTCTGTAATGGTTAAGCCCCCTCCCCCACTTTTAAATCCAGAACAATCCTTGCGTCAAAAAATAAGCCTCGAATGGAAGGACCAGTATCTTTCACAAGCTCTGAATCCTTTTGATTCCTTGAGTATTAATCAATTGCTCCAATGGTCTGGTATATTCCCAAACAAACCTCTACTGGTAAGCATTTCCCATGTTCCTTATCCCTGGTATGTATCGGCAGATGATAAATTGGATGAAATTCAGTCGTATCTTATAGAGTGGATGGAACGTTATAACCTAAACAATCGAATTTCGGTTCGTCAGCACATTACCCATTCCAAAGATGATTTGAAAAATAAAATAGAAATTGAAATAAATTAACATGACAACCAAACCTGCTTTATCAAAAACTACCAAGGCCTGGATTTTTTACGACTGGGCCAACTCGGTTTATCCACTGATAATTTCATCGGCCATTTTTCCGGTTTTTTACGAAAGTATAACGCAAAAAGAATTGGCTGGCCGAATACAACTGGGTTCTTTTAATTTTTACAATACCGAATTTTATTCGTACGTGGTGGCCTTGTCCTATTTAGTGGTTGCCATAATTTCTCCCGTACTTTCGGGC
>CAWUNH010000034.1:0-8836 GCA_963923435.1 uncultured bacterium | reverse complement strand
GCTTTTTTAAGCCATTCGTCTTGGGTGGCATCGCCGTTTAAAATTAAATCCGAGTGCCGGTGCTGAAGCGACTGCGTTAAGCCCGAATCTTGCTCAATTACAACAAAACGTTGATGGTGTTTTTTTAAAATATGGGCTGCCTGACGGCCGTTTCTGCCAAAGCCGCAAATTATTACATGGCCGCTTAATTTGTCAATGGAATTGCTCAATTTTTTTTCTTTAAAAAAAATTTTTAGTTCGCCGTCAATAATAAATTTTGTGACCGTAGTAACCGCATAGGCAAATGTACCAAAACTGGTGATGATTAAAAAAACGGTAAACAGGCGGCCGTTGTCAGAAAGGGGTTCAACTTCGCCGTATCCAACCGTTGCCATGGTTATAACGGTCATGTAAAAGGCGTTAAACAACGAAAATCCATCAATCCAGTAATATCCTACGGTGCCTGCAAAAATTAATACAACCAATATGGCCAGCGGCAGTATAATTTTCCAGGTTACAGGGGCAGGCCGGCTCACGGTATAAAGATAGCCAATGGTAACATTAATTGTATTTTTGATGCATGAAAGTGCGATCTCATAAAAAACCACAGGTGCATGTGGTAACCTTAGGCTGCAGCAAAAATGTTGTTGACAGTGAAACGCTTATGGGACAACTCAAAGCCAATAACATGAAAGTGGTGCATGAAGACGCCCAAGCCGAATCGGACATTGTAATTATAAACACCTGCGGATTTATTGAATCGGCCAAACAACAAAGTATTGATACCATTTTACAATTTGCAGAAGAAAAAAAACAAGGCCGGTTGCAAAAGCTTTATGTTACCGGTTGTTTAAGCGAACGTTATAAATCGAATCTGGAAACACAAATTCCAGAAGTAGATGCCTATTTTGGAACCCGGGAATTACCCAAGCTGCTTAAAACCTTAAAGGCCAATTACCGAGAAGAACTTTTGGGAGAGCGAATACTTACCAGCCCCGGACATTATGCTTATTTAAAAATAAGTGAAGGCTGCGACCGCCCCTGCAGTTTTTGCGCCATTCCACTAATGCGTGGCAAACACCAGAGTGTACCCATGGAAGAGCTGGTAAAACGGGCCGAGGCTTTAGTAAAAAAAGGCAGCCGGGAATTGTTGCTCATTGCTCAAGATTCAACCTATTACGGACTGGACCTTTACAAATCGCGAAAACTGGCAGAACTCATGGACCGGCTCTCCGATATCGAGGGGCTTGCCTGGATTCGACTGCACTATGCCTTTCCAAGCGGTTTTCCAATGGAGGTGCTCGAGGTTATGAGCCGAAAATCCAATATCTGCAAGTACCTCGATATGCCGCTGCAGCATATTAACAGCCGAATACTTCAGGCCATGAAACGCGGAATTACACGAGAAAAAACCGAGGCCCTGATTGATGCCATCCGATCTAAAATTCCAAACATTACCTTACGCAGTACCTTTATTACCGGATTTCCGGGAGAAACCCAAGCCGAACATGCCGAACTGCTTGATTGGCTGCAAAGCGTAAAATTGGACCGTATGGGTGTGTTTACCTATTCGCATGAAGAACAAACACATGCCCACACGCTGCAGGATACGCTCTCGGAAAGCGAAAAGAAAAACCGAGCCAATGCGCTAATGGAACAGCAATACGATATTTCTCTGGCATTAAACACCCAAAAAATTGGCACCCAACAAACCGTGCTGTTTGACCGTAAAGAATCGGGTTACTGGGTTGGCCGAACAGAATCGGACAGTCCGGAGGTAGACCATGAAGTATTGGTTAAAGCCGATTTGGTTACGGAGCCGCTCCAGGGTCAATTTAAAACCGTTACTATCGAAGATGCCGGGCCCTACGATTTGTACGGCAGACTCATGCCTTAAGCCTTTAATTTATACCTTTGGCTTCTATGAGCATTAAAAATGTGGAATACGGCCTCGAAAAAATATTTACGGGAGCTCAGGATTTTTTACCTCTTTTAGGAACCGATTACGTTGAATTTTATGTGGGAAATGCCAAACAGGCCGCACATTATTACAAAACTGCTTTTGGTTTTCAGTCGCTTGCCTATGCTGGTTTAGAAACCGGAATGCGCGACCGTACTTCCTACGTGCTGCAACAGCAAAAAATAAAACTGGTTTTTACCACGGCTTTAAACTCCAATTCCGCAATCGGAGAACATGTTAAAAAACACGGCGACGGTGTTAAAGTTATTGCCCTATGGGTAGACGATGCCCGAGCTGCCTTTGCAGAAACCACGCGGCGCGGCGCCAAGCCTTTTATGGAACCCACCGTTGAAAGCGATGCGCATGGCCAGGTGGTTCGTTCTGGAATTTATACCTACGGAGAAACCGTGCATGTATTTGTAGAACGCAAAGGATACCAAGGGGCCTTTTTGCCGGGATTTAAACCCTGGATTTCGGATTACAATCCGGCCCCCTTGGGTCTTAAATTTATAGATCACATGGTGGGTAATGTGGGTTGGGGCGAAATGAATACCTGGGTTAAATGGTACGAAGAGGTTATGGGCTTTGTAAATTTTTTAAGTTTTGACGATTCTCAAATTCATACCGAATATTCGGCCCTGATGAGTAAGGTGATGAGCAATGGAAACGGCCGGATTAAATTTCCCATAAATGAACCCGCAAAAGGAAAAAAACGTTCGCAAATTGAAGAGTACCTTGACTTTTACGAAAGTCCGGGGGTTCAACACATTGCAGTTGCAACCGATAATATTATTGAAACCGTAACAGCCTTAAAAGCACGGGGTGTAGAGTTTTTACCACCTCCTCCACAGTCGTATTACAATGAGGTGCCTGCCCGTTTAGGCATTCATAAATCGGAGTTTAAAGAAAATATAGAAACGCTCCAGGCGCTGTCTATATTAGTTGATGCAGATGAAGAGGGCTACCTGCTGCAAATTTTTACCAAACCGGTAGAAGACCGTCCAACCCTGTTTTTTGAAATTATTCAGCGCATGGGCGCCCGCGGATTTGGGGCCGGTAATTTTAAAGCCTTGTTCGAATCGATAGAACGTGAGCAGGCGCTTCGGGGAACTCTATAACGAAGCTTTGCACGATTTGCAACGGTCCATTTTACATTGTTGGCATTCCTGAAGTGTTCCGCTTGAGTCGTAAAACAACCAAACGCTGTCTCTTAGGTCGTTTTTAAAATATCCCTCCTGCCGAATTTTTCCATTGGAATAATACGCTGTGTTTTTACCCTGCTTAAGGCCACGGTCGTATTCCATTTGACTCCATAAAACTCCGTTGGAATAAAAACTAAGCCAGGTGCCGTGCCGTTTTCCAAACCTAAAATATCCTACAAATTGTTTTACCCCGTTTGAATAAGATTTAACATACGCACCGGTATACATGGAATCGGGCGGAAGTATTAAATAGGGATTGTTTTTTTTTACAGAGTCGGCCTGCTGTTGCTGCCTGAGTTTTTGTTGTTCGGCTTGGTTTGCCGTGGGTGTACAGGCAAATAAAATCAAGCCCAACACCCAGATGTGTTTAATGCGTTCGTTCAATAGCATAACGTAATAATTTAATGAGTTGATCTTTGTATACCGATGGTGGAATGTCGTTAAGGGACTCTTGGGCTTGTTGCGCCAATTGATTCATGCGGGTTTTGGCATACTCAATGCCGCCGCTGTCAACAATAAACTGAACCAGCCGGGCAATGGCTTGTTTTTCTTTATTATGATTTTGTATTAAAGAAATCATTTGCTTTTTAACCGAAGGCGCTGCCCGATCCAGGGCGTAAATTAACGGCAGCGTCATTTTACGCTCCCGAATATCAATACCCGTTGGTTTACCAATTGCACCGCCAAAACCAAAATCAAATAAATCGTCTTTAATTTGAAAGGCCATTCCGGTAAAGTGTCCAAACATTTTAAATGCATTGGCCTGCAACTCGTTGGCTCCTGCAGAACGAGCCCCTGCTTCGCAACAGGCTGCAATTAATGCCGCTGTTTTTTTAGAAATAATTGACTCGTAAACCGCTTCGGTAATATCTAATTTGCGGGTTTTTTCTATTTGCAGCAATTCGCCCTCGCTCATTTCACGCACTGCAACACTCATAATGCGCAAGAGTTCAAAATCTTTATGTTCTACCGCCAAAAGCAATCCGCGGGATAATAAAAAATCTCCTACTAAAACGGCAATTTTGTTTTTCCATAATGCATTAATGCTAAAAAAACCACGCCGTTCGTTGCTGTCGTCGACCACATCGTCGTGTACCAAAGTGGCCGTATGTAACAATTCAATGAGCGAGGCCGCCCTGTAGGATTGTTCGGTTATTGAACCCATAGCCCCTGCAGATAAAAAAACAAAAATGGGTCGTACCTGTTTGCCTTTTCGTTTTACAATAAACTGCGTAATGGTGTTAAGCAAAGGCACCGAACTTTTCATTGACAGTCGGAATTTGTGCTCAAACTGATCCAGCGCTTCTGAAATGGGTGCTTTTATAAGGTCTAAGGGTTTTGACACGTTTATAAAGTTACACTATTTGTATTCCGGTTGTGCCAATGAATTATGATTTGCCAACTGTCCGCAGGCCGCATCAATGTCTTTTCCGCGGCTTTTTCGAATGGTGCAAACCAGTCCGTGTTCGTTTAAAAATGCCGCAAAGGCGTGCATGCGATTGTTAGAGGAGGGAGTAAATCCTGTATCGGCTACCGGATTGTATTCTATCAGGTTTACTTTTGTTTTTAGTCCGCGGCTCCAAGTTAAAAGCCGCCGGGCGTCTTCCAATGAATCGTTAAACCCGTTTAACATTACATACTCAAGGGTGGGCCGGCGGCCGTTGGTAGTATAAAAATACACAAGGGCCTCTTTTAGCATGGCCAAAGAATTGGTTTCGTTAATGGGCATAACCTGATTTCGTTTTTCATCGGATGCTGCGTGTAACGACAAGGCTAAATGAACGTTAAGCCGATCGTCGGCCAATGTTCGTATCATTTTATGTACTCCGGCGGTAGAAACGGTAATTCGCTGAGGCGACAATCCCATACCCTCGGGTGCGCAGAGTTTGGTTATTGCTTCTTTTACCTGATTGTAGTTTAAAAGAGGTTCTCCCATTCCCATAAACACAATATTGCTGAGTTTTTGTTGGTAGGTGTTAAGCGCCGTTTCATTTACCAGCATAACCTGGTCGTAAATTTCATCGGCCTGTAAATTTCGCATCCGTTTTAATTTACCGGTGGCACAAAAGGAACAGGTTAAACTGCAGCCTACCTGAGATGAAATGCAGGCCGTCATCCGTTTGCCTTGCGGAATTAATACGCTTTCCACCACATACTGATCGTGAAGCCGCATGGCGCATTTTAAGGTGCCGTCTGCACTGCTTTGAGTTTCGTGAATATGTACGGCATTAATAACAAAGGCCTGTTCCAATTTTTGACGCAACAAGAGCGGTAAATTACGCATGTCTTCAAATCGGGTAACCCGCTTTTGCCACAACCAGTCCCAAACTTGTTGCGCCCGAAAGCCGGGTTCGTTCATGCTTTTAAGCGCGTTTAGTAACTCGGATTGCTGCAGTTTTCGAATGTCTTTTCGAAGCTCCATGTTTCAAAGATAGGACTCGGTATTGAATTACGTAAATTTGCGCATGCAGCGCTTTATTTCTGGAACTTTCTTTGATGGAACACGCCTGCATTCCAACCGAAAGGTTTTTGTATTTAATGCTCATGGTATTTTAACCGATGTTTTATCGGAAAGCGAGCTGGATCCTTTAAAAATTGAAATGGCTTCGGGATTATTAACCCCCGGGTTTATCAATGCGCACCTTCACCTGGAACTCAGTCATTTAAAGGGCTGCATTCCACAGCACACGGGTTTAAGTGAATTTGCCCTTCAGGTGGTTAAACAGCGTACGCTTTTAAATCCGGAACAACGTTTGGAGGCCATGCGCCAGGCAGATCTTCAAATGATGGAACATGGCATTGTTGCTGCAGGCGATATTTCTAATACTCAGGAATCTATTTCTGTAAAACAATCCAGTAAACTAACCTACCACACCTTTATTGAATGTATTGGACTGCTTCCGCAACAGGCAGACAAGGTGTTTAAAACCGCATGCGATCTTGAATGGGCCTTTAAAACTGCCGGTTTACAATCCAGTTTGGCAGCCCATGCCCCGTATTCCTGCTCGCAAAAATTACTTAATTTAATTATACAGCACAATGCCTTGCATTTAAAACCGCTGAGTATTCATGTTTTAGAATCTGATGAAGAACAAAATTTTTTAAACGGAATCCCGGGTACGTTTAACCGCTTGTATCAGGAACTCGGAATTTCTATACAAGAATATACGCCGCCAAAAATTTCGTTGAACGAATGGCTGTTTAACCCTAATAAAACCTCCGTTCCCATGATTTTAGTACATAATGTGTTTGCAAATAATGCTTGGTACAAGGGCTTATCCGATGCGCGTGTTTTCTGGGCCTTTTGCCCTAATGCAAACCGTTATATACAAAACCGCATGCCGGAGGTTTTGCCGGAAACACGATGGATTACCGCAACCGATAGCCTGGCCAGCAATAGCAGCCTGAATCTTTTGTCCGAAGTAAATTTACTTTACGCCCAATTTAATCCCCCCCTGGAAGCGCTGCTCTCCTCCATTACTTCTACTCCTGCACAAGCCCTTCAAATGGAAACGCGCTTTGGTTATTTAAAACCCGGAACTGCCTGTGGCTTAAATGAAATTGAAATTACACCCTCCGGTCTTATCTTTATAAAAAAATGGATTCATTAGTTTCGTTTAACGCATTCACATTTAATCCTTTTCAGGAAAATACTTATCTGCTTTGGGATTCGTCGCACAATGCGGTAATAATAGATCCGGGGTGTTCCACACAGGGCGAAGAACAGGCCTTGCTTAATTATATTAAATCCCATCAATTAAAAATAAAAGCCGTTTGGCTAACCCACGGGCACATTGATCATATTATGGGTTTGGGCTTTTGTCAAATTGCATTTAAATGCCCCAGCTACCTTCATCCAGCGGATGAATTTTTAATTCATCATGCGCCGGAAACTGCAAGGCTTTATGGTGTGCCGTTTCAAGATATTCAATCGCCGGAACTGTTTGCTTTAAACATTCCATGGAATCCATTTGACTTTGAGGTTGAACTTGTTCATATTCCAGGACATTCGCCGGGAAGTGTTGGATTTTATATAAAACCCCATTCGTTACTTTTTAGTGGAGATGTTCTTATGCACGAATCGGTTGGGCGCAGCGACTTACCCGGAGGATCATGGGATACGCTGCAATCCAGTATAAAAACAGTTTTATACGCAATGCCCGATGTAACGCGTATATTACCCGGGCATGGTCCGGAAACTTCCATTGGCTGGGAAAAGCAGCATAATCCGTTTGTACATGCCACTTCCTAAAATTGCATTAGCAGCTTTAATGAGTCTTTTATTTGTATTTGTCGGATGGGCTCAAAATCCGGATATAAAAAATGCTTATTACCGAAACGAAGAAATTCACTTTCAAAAAAAAAGGTATTTGGTACATAACAATTATGTAACGGCGGGTCCGGGTTTTGCCTGGTCGGGCATTCAAAAGGACGTTCAGCGAACCCTTTCGGTTGATTTGCACCTTCATATTCGTAAAACCCAATGGCTAAGCGGGGCCATTATGAGCGGCGATGGTTTTGGTTCAACCAATTACTGGCAGTTGCATACCCTTTACGGATACCGAAACGAAAATACCTTGTATAACATTGGCTGCTATGCCGGTCCATCATGGAACAGTGGAGTGCAAACGCGCATTTTAAATGGCAGCAAATACCCCTATTTCTACAACGATTGGGGGATGTTTTTTACCCTTCAGGGACATAAAAAATTATGGTACGATATTGGCATAGGCCTTGAGTTGTTTTTAAATTATACCGCAAGACAATCGCTTGCAGGAATTCGTGTTACTGCTTTTTTTTCAAATGCATTTAAGGGTAAGCAAATTCCATACAACCCAAATGTTCGGGCACAGCCCGCACGCCCATGACCGATGTAATTATTTTAGGAGAAGGTCTTGCCGCCTGTGTATGCATGCACGCTTTTTACAATCAGGGAATATCCTTTAAGGTTATTGCCAGTCCTGATAAAAGCAATTGCTCGCGGGTAGCTGCCGGTATTTGGAATCCTTTGGTTTTTAAACGAATGACCGAAAGTTGGCAGGCAGAAACCCTGATTCCCGAAATGAAAGCCTTTTACAAACAGGCCGAATCGCGCATGGGCGTTCGCTTGCTCTATGAGTGGCCAATAGTTCGGGCTTTAGTGAGTTCTCAATCCCGCGATCAATGGAATCAAAAATCGGTAAACGCGTTATCGCATTGGATTTGCTCAGCCCAACAAGAAGCCGATCCTCTATGGAAACATACGGCTGCATTTGCCTGCCGTGGAATTATTAAGGAGGCTGGTTATTTGGATGTACGCTCGTTTATTTTAAACAGCATTCGTTTTTTTTCAGATTGGTATCAAAACGAAATTTTAGATTTTAACGAACTCATGGTAACCGATTTGGGGGTTGTGTACAAGCATTTAAATGCGCGGCATATTGTTTTTTGTGACGGCTACCGGGTGCATCAAAATCCCTTTTTTAACTGGGTACCCATGAAGCCGGTACAGGGTGAACTGCTGGAGGTTTCGTGTGAAAACCTTTCGTTTACCAATCAAATATTAAATTATGAGGGATTTATTATCCCCAGGGGCTCCAATCGGTTTACCCTGGGCGCAACCTACGATTGGACCTTGCCGGAGGGGCCTACCCAAAAAGGTCGCATGGAGCTTATAACTAAATGGCAACGGATGGTTTCGCTGCCCTTTCAAATA
>CAWUNH010000033.1:0-8859 GCA_963923435.1 uncultured bacterium | reverse complement strand
GGCCCCTCAAATTCGAATAATCTACGGAGGAAGCTGTACTCCGGAAAATGCAGCTACTTTGTTTAAACAGCCCGATATTGATGGCGCTTTGGTTGGTGGAGCCAGTCTTAATGCTGCATCCTTTAAAAGCATTATCCATTCGTATTGATGTACAAGGTATTCCAATTTACAATCAATCCACCGGATCCCGGATCTGAAATTGTAATGGCGCTATTGGAAGAAAGTCCTTTTGAGTCGTTTGAATTGACTTCAACGGGACTGTTAGCCTATATTAAAAAAGAAGATTGTAAAGAATTGAATTTGCCAAATTTTAATGAATTTCCGTTTAAAGTACAATACAGCAGTACGGACATTGAAGATCAAAACTGGAATGCCGAGTGGGAAGCCAACCTGCAGCCTGTATCCATAGATCAAGTATACCTGCATGCCTATTTTCAAAAACCCAACACCTCCTTTCGTTACAATATTTGTATTACTCCTAAAATGAGTTTTGGTACCGGACACCATCCTACCACGCGATTGATGTGTCAATTTATACAGCAGCTTTCAGAGCCGCCAAAAAAAGTTTGGGATATTGGTACGGGCACCGGTGTACTTGCCATACTTTCAGAAAAAATGGGGGCCAACGAAGTCGATGCTACCGACACGGATGCATGGTCGCTTAAAAATGCAGAAGAAAATTTAGAAACCAATTATTGCCAACATATTCAATTGCATGAATCCGTCGATTTTACCCCCAAAAAAAATTCAAAAGACTTAATTGTTGCTAATATTAACAAGAACATTTTAAAAACCTATGCGTTTGAGTGTTCGGAAACCCTTGTAAATAAGGGCATTTTAATAATTAGTGGTTTTTTTGAAACCGATGTGGAGGATTTAATTAAATATATGGAAACATACAATCTTAAATACAAAACAGAGTTGGTTGAAAACGAATGGGCGGCCCTTTTGTTTATTAAGCTGGACGGTTCATGCGTTGCATAAATTCATTTATTAGCAAAGGATTGCCTGCAATTATTTCAGCTCCATAAAGCCAATTCTTAGTTTTTTTAAAATCATATACAGCTCCACCGGCACCTTCAACAATAAGAGCACCTGCAGCTACGTCCCAGGACTTTAACTGCGGTTCAAAAAACAAATCAAATTTGCCCTCCGCGGTGTAACATAAATCTACAGCTGCAGCCCCTAAACGTCGGACACCCCGGGTTTGATTCATAAGTGTACCTAAAAAGTGCAAATAATTATTTTTAGTTTCAAAATCAGAAATCGGGAAACCGGTTGCTATTAAACTGTTTTGAAATAATGTATTTGAACTTACCTGAATGGGCTTTCCGTTTTTACAGGAATTACAATGCTTAACGGCTGAATATACATTTTGCTGTGTTATTTCATATACAACGCCCAGTTGAATTTCTCCTTCAATCATAAGTGCAACACTAATGGCGTATGAGGGCAGGTTATGTATAAAATTAGTAGTTCCGTCGAGTGGATCAATAATCCAGCGCGATATTCCGGACCGAACAAGCTGTTGTTCTTCGGTTTCAAATCCTAAACCCGGACAAAGGCGGTCTAAGGCAGTGCAGAGTTTTTCTTCGCTGGTTCGATCAACATAACTCACCAAATCGTTTAACGACTTGTATTCTACAGAACTTGTATTAAATGCTTGGCGTTCTTTGGCAATATAGGCGCCGGTATCGGTGCAAATGCGGATAACCTCAGGAAGCAATTTGTTAAGATCGGTTTTCACAAATGTCGATTAAAAACCAATGGAATTCCAGGTTTAAACGGGTGAAAAAAACCATTTTCATACTGTAGATAACCGTTTACAAAGGTATGGGTTATACAAGAAGAAAAATTGATGTTTTCAAACGGACTCCAGCCGCATTGAGCAAGTATGGATGAATTTGTTACCGTTTGGCTACGATTAAGATTAACCAATACCAAATCTGCAATATAACCTTCGCGTACAAATCCCCGATCCACAATTCGAAAAAGTTCTGCAAGATTATGAGAGGTTTTTTTTGCAATTTGTTCAAGACTTAAATACCCTTGTTTATACAATTCCAGTAAGGCTTGTAAACTATGCTGAACCAAAGGACCGCCACTGGGGGCTTGTTCGTAGGGCAGTTGTTTTTCTTGGATACTATGGGGCGCATGATCTGTTGCTATTACATCAATTAGATTGGTGTTTAGAGCATTTAAAAGCGCCAACCGGTCTTTTTCCGATTTTATCGCCGGATTCCATTTAATCCAATTGCCTTTTTCAACATAATCTTTTTCTGAAAACCATAAATGATGAACGCAGGCTTCTGCGGTTATTCGTTTTTGAGTGATATTGGAATTTGATTCAAAAAGCTGGAGCTCTTCCTCCGTTGAAATATGCAAAACGTGAAGCCGGGTTTGGTGTTTTTTAGCCAAAGCTACCGCATGTGAAGACGATGCATAACAGGCTTCACGCGTTCGAATTCTGGAATGCCAGGTTGCATCGAGCGGTTCCGGATGCCGTGATTTTAATTGTTCCAATTCCTTTTTAATAATTGGATCGGATTCGCAATGGGTTGCAATTAATCCTTCAAATTTTGAAAAAAATCCTTCAAGAGCTGCAGAATCGTTAACCAGCAATGTTCCGGTAGAGGACCCAAGAAATAATTTTAACCCGCAACATCGGCTTAAATCGGTTTTTAAAACCTCTTCAATGTTGGTATTGCTGCCTCCAATGTAAAATGCATGATTTGCCATGGATTGTGTTTTAGCAATGGCATACTTACGGTCTAATTCAAATTGTGTGGTTGTAGTTGGTATCGTATTGGGCATTTCCATATACGAAGTAATTCCGCCAGCTACGGCTGCTTTGGATTCCGATGCAATACAACCTTTGTGCGTTAACCCCGGCTCTCTAAAATGTACCTGATCGTCGATTAAGCCCGGAAACAATGTAAGGCCCTCACCGTTAATTTCTTGTACGCGCTGTTTAACTGAAATATTGGAATCAAGCCGCTCGAATCGATTGTTTTTAATCAACACGTCGCTATGAAATAAACGGCCTTCATTTACAATAAGTACATTTTTAATGAGTGTATTCATATTAATGGATGGAGTATTGGTGGAGTAAAAATTGTTCGATACAGGCTTTAATACGTTTATTGGGAGCAAAGCTGTTATTTACCATAATGCAAAATACCAGTTTACGTCCACTCTGAGCTTGGAAGACTCCTGTATAACTGCGAACGCGGCTCATATATCCGCTTTTGCCCTTTAAATTATTTGTTAATACACTTCCGGCTGCAAATCCCTGCAATCCTCCGGGTTGTCCGCAAACAGCCAGACATTGTTCAAAGAGGCTCCCGTATGCAGGTTGTTTTAAGGCATAAGAAAGGGCACTGCACATAAACTTAGCACTTACACCATTTGATCTTGACAGGCCCGATCCGTCCATTAAAACAGGGGGTAAACTTTTTGGAATATTATTATTCCAAAAAGTATTTAAAATTTCAACTCCCCTGTTATAATTTCCATTTCCCATTTTTAAAACCATTGCCTCTGCATACAAATTTATACTATGAAGCAGGGTTTGCTGTATTAATGTTTTTAATGGTGGACTTAAATGAAAGTAAAAGGTATCAACAGCGCTCCAAGAATGAGATTTGTAGTTGCTTGTATGATGCGAAATAGATATACCTTGGTATTTTAAGTAGTTTAAAAAATCATATCCAAGTACATCGGCTGGATACGGAAGGGAAACTTTGAGGTTGGCATCGTTTTGATTGGGTAAAACACTGCCGGTAATGTGACGTATTTTATCTGTAGGGGTTCCGTAGGCCGATAGAACTTCTCCTGAAGAATCGGCATCCAGGTATGATTTTATTTGAATGTACGATTTTGGTATATCCGGTTCTGTTTTATATACCCAGTTGCCTGGTGTTGTTGGATTGTTTTTTAAATACACGGTACAGTAATTATCTAAATAATTTATGGCTCCCGGTGCAACGCCGTAATAGTTTCCAATATCATTCCAAATCCATTCTCCCGGAATTTTCCAATCGCAAGCGGAAGCATCGACCGTAAGACCGATATCTGTTAAAGGGTAACCGTTTCGTTTAATGGCGTTGAACCATTCTTTAAATACCTGAAGATTGGATTCTGAATTGTATCTTGATCCGAGGGAGGGATCACCGCTTCCAAACACAACCAAAAATTTTTTATTTGAATTTTTGGCATTAGGGCTTGCAATACCCAAAGCAGTTTTAAACCGGTATTCCGGCTTGAGAAGCTCCATTGCAGCAGCCGTACTTAAAATTTTTTGAATACTGGCGGGTACTAAAACCCGATCGGCGTCGTATTCGTAAATAACCGAATCTGTTTTAAAATCCCGTATTTGTATTCCAATGCTGCTTCCTTCCAGATCTTTTTTTGTAAAACCGTAGGGCCAAACAGATTGTGAAAACAGCGAACTAAGGGTATTACATAAAATAATAAAACACCCAAATCGCATTACCAGACTTCAACACGTTGTTTTTCATCCCGGTACATGGCATCTCCGGGTTTTATTTGAAATGCCCTGTAAAATGCAGGTAAATTGGTTAAGGGGGCAAAAGCTCTAAAATAAGCAGGAGCATGGTAGTCAACCGTAAGCAAACGTTTCATTTCAGGGTCGCGGGTAATTGCCTTCCATCCTTGGGCCCAGGCTATAAAAAAGCGCTGATCTGCAGTAAATCCGTCAATTGTTTTGGGAGTTCCTGCACCTAGTTTCATATGGTAGGCATCGTAAGCCATGGTTAATCCGCCTAAATCTGCAATGTTTTCACCCTGAGTCATTGCACCGTTTACGTGCAGTGTATCCAATGCTGTATAGGAATTAAACTGTTCGATGATGCCTGATTTACGTTCTGAAAAGTTTTTAAAATCTCCTTCGGTCCACCACATTTTTAAATTTCCATCTGCATCAAATTGAGCACCCTGATCATCAAACCCATGGGTAAGTTCATGGCCTATAATGGCTCCCATGGTTCCAAAATTTGCTGCATCATCGGCTTGTGGATCAAAAAACGGAGCCTGTAAAATGGCAGCAGGAAAAGTTATTTCGTTGGTTGTTGGATCGTAATAGGCATTAACGGTTGTAGGTGTCATTTGCCATTTATTCCGATCAACCGGCTTGTGTAATTCGTTTAAGTTATCCAGTAGCAGAAAGCGGTTTAAACGCATTATATTATCCCAGTAGCTTTCTTTTTCAAAAGTTAGACCTTCATAGGTTTTCCAGGTATCGGGGTATCCCACTTTACGGATTAGTAAATTTAATTTTCGTTGAGCCTGTAATTTGGTTTCAGCAGACATCCAGGTGCGGGTGTCGATACGTTTTCGGTAAGCTGCAATTAAATAATCAATCATGGATTGAACTTTATCTTTAGATGATTTAGGAAAATACAGGGCAACGTATTTTTGTGCTAGCAACTCGCCTATGGTTCCGTTCATTAATTGGTAAACCCTTTGCCAGCGGGGTTTAATTTTTTGTGAGCCGCTCAGCACGCGACCTCTAAAATTAAAATGAATTTGAATAAATCGCTCCGACAAATAGGGTGCAGATTCCATGAGTATTTGAGCTTTTACGTAAGATTTTAATTCTTCTACCGAAATGCTGCGCCAAACATTCTCAAGATTTTTAAAATAATCGATATTTCCCACAATCAAGGTATCGCTTTCAGACCAGTGAAAGGTTTGATAGTAGGAGTTCCAGTTAAAGCTATTGCACCAGGCATTTAAATTGGATATTTGAATGGGATTATATTGTTTTTCGATATCGCGCATTTCCAAACGGGTCAATGCTTTTTCAGTAATGCGCGTTTCAACAGACAAACATTGCCGGGCCATTGTTAATGCATTGACGCTGTCAATTTCAATTGCCATAAAAAGTGCTTTGAGATAATGTACATACGATTCACGGATGTCTTCAAATCGTTTTTCGTGATAATAATCCCGATCTCCCAATCCGTAACCACCCTGATTGAAATATAAAATATTGCGTTTGCTGTTTTTGAGATTTGCTGATACACCCATGCTAAACCAGGTTCCAATTCCGTATAAGTCCAGGCTGGATTTTAATTGAAGTAAATCCTGAATACCCGAACACAGGTCTACCGATTTTAAAATGGGAAGTATGGGTTTTTGATCTAAAGTATTAGCCGTGACACTGTCCATGGCCGTAGCGTAAAAAGCTGAAATACGTTTTGATACTTCGTCTTTTGGAATAAATTTTGGATTTTGATACGGGTCTAGAATGGTTTTTATGCGTTTTAAATTGGCATCGTTGATTTCATTAAAACTTCCATACCGGGCGTCGCTTTCGGGAAGCTTAAATGTTTTTTGCCATTGTCCATTGCAGTAGCTGTAAAAATCAACACCCGGAGAAACCCGAAGGTCCATGTTGTTTTTTTGAATACCCGATTTTTGTGCCCAATTAAAAAAAGGAAAAATGGATAATACGAGGATAAGAGAGCGTAATTTCATAGTTCAAATATAAATCAGTTCGCCGGATTCTGAGTAAACCAAAACACCTTTAACCGTATTAAATCCAAATGCTTTCATTTCATTGATATAATCCAGTAATTGCTGGCGATGGTGTTCATAACGCTCCGAACCGGTTTTATAATCCATTACGATTAGGGAATTTTGATGAATCATCATTCGGTCAGGACGGCGCAGCGACCCGTCGATGCCCGTAAAATCACGTTCATTTAATACCTTAAAGGATTCTGAAAAGTATTCAGAAAAATTTGGATTTTTAAATAGGGCCTGAATTTCTTTTAAAGCTTTACTGGCAAAGGGGCTTTTAGACCAAGCGCCAAAATTGAGTTTTTCGTAAAGTTTGGGTAAATCATGTATGCTGATAACCGATTTTAATGCCGAATGAAAGTAATTTCCGTATTCAGCCGCCTGAAAATTTGAATTGTAACGGGTTGAAGCAATTTCAAGAACCGGCTCCGTCACATTAAAGATATCGCGTTCGAGCAATTTATCAGAAACGGGTGTTGCCGTGTTTGTATAATGTTCGGCTAGCCCCAAAGTAAATACAGAGGATTGGGAGGGTTGCAACAGTTTTAAATATTGTAACAGCCAATTTGATATTAAGTCCGTGCGTTCGGTTGTTTTACCATCCGGTTTTTTAGGGTATTGTGCCTGAACGTACAAGCGGTGTTTGGCCCGCGTAAGGGCTACATACAAAACATTGGCTTGATCCAACAGCTGCATTTCAGAAGCGTTACGGGAGGCCGTATCAATTTCGTTTACAAGAGAATTTGACTGAACCGACACATAGGCCACCGGAGGAATATTGTTTCGGTTTGAAAAAGACACCCAGATGTTTTCAGTTTGAACGAGTTTCCAGTTGCAATAGGGCACATGCACAACCGGAAATTCCAGCCCCTTGCTTTTGTGAATGGTCATGATTTTAACGGCGTTTAACTGTTCGGGTGTTTTAAGTGAAGCGCTGTGTTTAACCGAGTTCCAGTAATTTAAAACATCTATTAAATTATGTCCGTATTCCGAATAGGCGTGTTGAATTACATCCAAAAAAAACCGCATGTAAACGGTACCCGCTTCGCCCAACTTAAAAATGCGTATTAAATTTAAACAAATGTCAAAAGGATTTTGAGATTCCAGGGTTTCTGGATAAAACTCAAAGCCTAAGTTTTGCAATATTTTTTCTGGGGGCAATTTTAATTGATGATAGGAACATTCAAGTTGTTGGGCTTGTTGCGCATCAAGACCTAAAATTTGAAATGCCCGATGAACCAAAACCATTCCCTCAATATGTAAATTTTGGTCTTTAATATAATTAAGACCGGATACCAGAGTAGTTACATGAGGGTGTTCCGATAATAGCAATGATTCACTTGAAATAACCGGTATTTCTTGCTCAATTAAAAAAACAGCCAAAGCACTGGCTACACGGTTTGAGCGGCATAAAACAACCTGACTTCCATAGTTGTATCCATGAGAAACACATTCCTGAATGTTGCTAAAAAGGGTTTGTAATTGTACTTCATTTACACGTTCCGATTCAATTTCTTCACAATGAATTTGCACATAACCCTGATACTTTTGTGATATATTATTGGGAGTGGTTTGATGACAGGTCTTGTAAATGGCTTTAAGTTTGTCCGGAATTTGAGATTCGCAAATAAATTTAAAAAATCCAGAATTAAAGTTTACAATTTCGGGACTGCTTCTCCAATTTTCATTTAAAACATTAGGCTTAAATTGAGATTTAAAAAGTTGTTGGGTATCGGCGGCTGGCGTATAGGATTCTGAGCCTAAAGTTGGAAGATTTATAAATTGTTGAACATCGGCATTTCTCCAACGGTAAATGCTCTGTTTGCCATCGCCTACCACATACGAATTTTTGCCCTGTGCTATAGCATTTTCTATTAATGGAATAAAATTAAGCCATTGGATACGGCTCGTATCCTGAAATTCATCAATTAGAAAATGCGAATACCGGTTGCCCATTCGTTCAAAAATAAAATGCGCACTTTCTTCTTGGGTTATTTTTTGAATTTTGGCATTGAGTTCCCCAATAAAAACGCTTTGTTCCTGTTCCTTTCGATTCAAACAAAGGGTTTCAATTTCTTTTAATAATCGTAAAAAATAAATTTGTCCCCTCATTTTATAGCACAAATCATAAGATTCAAAATGAAGACTCACATAGCCAATCAATGCGTTAATTTGAGAATTTAACTGGCTGTTGGCGGCGGAATTTTTTTTAAGATTGCTTACCCAAAGTTCAGAATCCAAACTTTTTTTAAATTGAACGTTTTCGAAATATTCCGGCTTGCAGGTTTTCTTTTTTTTGATTTTATCCAACAC
>CAWUNH010000032.1:0-9029 GCA_963923435.1 uncultured bacterium | reverse complement strand
TCTCGTGGGCTCGGAGATGTGTATAAGAGACAGCCCCATAGATACCTGGTGGCCGGGATTTATCAGACCTTTAAAATCGGTTTTACCGGCAATCATTTTCATCATGGTGCTTTTTCCTTCGCCGTTTCGACCTACAAATCCAATTTTTTCACCCTTGGTTATTATAAAACGGGCCCCGCTAAATATATGTTTTGCATCGTACCATTTTTCGGCGTCTTCCACCGTTAAAATAATTTTTCCGGAATGCGCCGGTTTTGGAAATTTAAATGCAATAGCAGACTGATCCACGTCGTCTACTTCAATTCGTTCCATACGATCCAGCTTTTTAATAAGGGATTGCGCAAACGAAGCTTTATTTGCTTTAGCGCGGTATTTATCAATTAACTGTTCGGTATGTTGTATTATTTTTTGCTGGTTTTTAGCAGCGTTTTCCTGTTGCTGGCGACGCTCCTCTCTTAAAATTAAATACTTGCTGTAGGATGCTTTATAATCAAAAATTCGCTGGTTGTTAATTTCTATAGTACGCTGCGTTACCTGATCGAGAAACCTGCGGTCGTGACTGATTAAAACCACCGCCCCAGAATAGGTAGCCATAAATTCTTCCAGCCACATAATGGCTTCAATATCCAAGTGATTGGTCGGTTCATCCAGCAATAAAACATCCGGTTGACCTAATAAAAGTTTGGCCAGTTCAATGCGCATTCGCCAACCGCCACTAAAATCAGATGTAGGACGGTGCAAATCGTTTCGCGAAAACCCTAAACCCAGCAGGGTTTTTTCAATGGATTCGTCCATGGAGGTAGACCCTAAAACCTCCAAGCGAATGTATAATGCCGATTGTTCGTCTAAGAGATCGGCATAGGCTGGAGATTCGTAATCCGTTCGGCTTTCAAGTTGTTTGTGAATTTGTTCAATGCGGGCTTCAAGGGTTTTTAATTCAATAAATGCCGTGGCAGTTTCATCCCAAACGCTTCGTCCGTGCTGATGGGTCATGTCTTGAGGCAAATATCCTATCCGGCAGTCCTTGGGCCTTGAAACAGCGCCCTTACTGGGTTCCTGCAAACCGGCCAGTAACTTTAACAAGGTACTTTTACCGGCTCCGTTTTTTCCAGCCAACCCAATCCGATCGCGGGTATTGACTAAAAACGAAATGTCGTCGAACAATACGGTTGCTCCAAAATACACACTGAGTTGATTAACCGAAATCATAAGCGGCTGCAAAGATACATCTAATCGGTTGTTTAAACGATTTTAAATCAAATTCACCGCGCACTGGGGAATATGTTTTAAATCTTGAACCAAGGCTTCTTCGATGCCAATTCGGTATTTTCTCGAAAAAAGCCGCAGGGTTTGGCGCTGTTCTATATCTGTTAAAAAAATTTCGAGAGCACTGGTACCCGGAAAGCGTTTGCAAAGTTTTTGAATGTGTTGAATAAAAGCCTCGTCCACTTGCTGAAAGGGAATTTGAAGTCGCAGGGCGGAAAAGGCTTGTTTTTGAACCTCGTCCAATAATTCCAAACTGCGGATTTTTAATTCGTATTTTCCGGGCTGGTGGTATTGTTCCTGAACGTAAGCCCTTATAAAAACAAACAAACCCTGCACCATGTAGTTGTTAAATTGAATAAAATCTTTTCCAAACAGTGTCAAATCGATGGAACTGAAAAAATCTTCTACCGTAAATTTCCCAAAGGCCTTGCCGGATTTTCCCGTTCGGTTTTCGGCCTGGGTAATTACTCCAGCAAAAATTAAATCCTTGTTGCGCAGCGTTTCCAGTTCAGATTTTAATTCTGCTGTGTTTGTATTGCAACGGTACTGCATAACCATGCGGTAAGGGTCCAAGGGATGCCCACTGATGTATACACCCACAACCTCTTTTTCGCGGTGCAACTGCTCCAAAACAGGCCAGGCGGTAATTTGGGGCAACTCAGGTTCTGAAAAAAGAGTTTCGTCCGAATCGGCAAATAAATCGCTTAGTCCGCTTTGTTTTTTTTGCTGCTGGGCATAGCGAATTAATTTATCCGTCAAATTTAATCCGTCTTTATCGGGTAAAAAAAACAAAGCCCGGTGAACGCCTTCAAAACTGTCAAATGCTCCGGCCAAAGCCAAATTTTCAAGTGTTTTTTTATTAATAATTTTTGTGTCCAATCGAGCAGCCACGTCAAACACACTCTTAAAAAACCCGTTTTGTTTACGCTCCTTGACCAATGATTCAACTACTGCCGAACCCACACCCTTAATGCTGGACATTCCAAAGCGAATGGACCCGTCGTTCATAACACTAAAAGAAGCGGTTCCGGTATTTACGTCCGGACCCAAAACCCGTATGCCCATTCGCCTGCATTCGTCCATAAAAAAAGTAATTTTTTCAATGTTTCCCGAATGGTTTAAGCAGGCCGCCATAAACTCCGAGGGATAATGGGTTTTAAGATACGCCGTTTGAAAGGCTAAAAACGCATAACAGGTGCTGTGGGATTTATTAAAGGCATAACTTGCAAAGGCTTCCCAGTCTTTCCAAACTTTTTCACATACCTCCAAGTTTAACTGGTTTTTTTTGCAACCCTCTAAAAACCGCGTTTTCATTTTCATCAGCACATCCAGTTGTTTTTTGCCCATGGCCTTTCGGAGGGTATCTGCATCGCCTTTGGTAAAACCTGCCAAGCTTTGAGAAAGTAACATAACCTGTTCTTGGTAAACGGTAATTCCAAAAGTTTCACTTAAAAACGCTTCCATGCCGGGCAGATCGTACTGTATGGGTTCACGTCCGTGTTTTCGATTGATGTAATTTGGAATATACGCCATGGGTCCGGGCCGGTATAACGCATTCATGGCAATTAAATCGGTAAAATGATCCGGTTTAAGTTCCATTAAATACTTGCGCATGCCCTGACTTTCAAATTGAAAAATACCGGCAGTTTCACCTCGCTGAAACAATTCATAGGTTTTAACATCTTCCAAATTCACAGCATCCATATCAATGCGAATACCGTGTTTTTCATGAATCAACCGAACGGCATCTTTAATAATGGTAAGGGTTCGGAGTCCCAAAAAATCCATTTTAAGCAAACCTGCAGATTCTGCAACAGCATTATCGTATTGGGTTAACAGGATGTTGCTGTCCTTTGCACGGGTAACCGGCACAAACTGATGCAAGGGACCCGGTGTAATAATGATTCCACAGGCATGTACGCCAGTATTTCGAACACAACCCTCCAGGCGATAGGCTTCGTTTAATACACGGGCTTCCGGTGTATTTCCCTCAGATAAGGCTCTAAACCGTTTAGACTGCTCCATCAGATCCTTTCGGTCTTTTATTTTTTCAATATACTCAGAATCGATGCCCTCGGGTTTAAGTAGTGCCTTTAATTCGGCCTCCAAAGAATCGGGAAACGATTTGGCGAGTTTATCGGCTTCGGACAAGGGTAAATTTAATACCCGAGCGGTATCTCGAATTGCGCTTTTACCCCCCATGGTTCCGTAGGTAATAATTTGTGCCACTTGCTGCTTACCGTATTTTTCAACTACATAATCAATAACCCGGTCTCTGCCTTCGTCGTCAAAATCAATGTCTATATCCGGCATGCTAATACGGTCGGGATTTAAAAACCGCTCAAAAAGCAAACCGTATTTAATGGGGTCTACATTGGTAATTCCCAAACAATAGGCCACCACACTGCCCGCCGCACTGCCCCGACCCGGTCCAACCGAAACTCCCATTTCGCGTGCTTTGGAGGTAAAATCGGATACAATTAAAAAATAACCCGGATAGCCCATGCGTTCCATTACCGACAGCTCAAAATCGATACGTTCTTTTAGGTCGGGAGTTATTTGGGTATATCGGTGTTCTGCACCCTTGTATGCTAAAAATTTTAAATACGCATTTTCGCCCCGTTTTCCCTTTCCTTCATCCTCTGGTTTTAAATCGCGTGCATCCACAAATTCGGCAGGAATGTCAAATTTTGGCAAAACAACTTCACGGCTTAAGGAAAACAATTCTATGCGATCTGCAATTTTGATGGTGTTTTCAAGTAATTCCGGCAGGTCCTCAAAGAGCTGCGACATTTGTTGCGGAGATTTAAAAAAATAATTGCCATTGGGTAAAAACAATCGGCCCAAACGATTATTCTGTTTTAACTGATTTAATTCTTGATCGTTGGTAAAACTCAAACTTTCTTTTACCCCAATTAAAATGTCTCTAGAACGGGCATGATCGGAATCTGTATAATACGTAGACGTTGCTGCAAAACAGGTTACACCGTATCGTTTAGACCATTCCATTAATATGGAATTAACCTGAACCTCCTCTTCCAAACCGTGACGGTTGATTTCTATATACAAACGGTCTCCAAAAACTTTTAAATACCATTTAAATAAGGTTTCAGCCCGATCTTTACCAAAATTTAATAGGGTTTGAGACAATTCCGATTGGATGGATCCCGTAAAACAGAGCAGCCCTTCGTGGTGCTGTTCCAGTAAAATTTTATCGATGCGAGGAACATAGTACATGCCCTCGGTACAAGCCGTTGAACTCAGGGTGCATAAATTTTGATACCCCGTTTTGTTTAAAGCAACCAAAGGAAGCGGGTAACCGTTGTCTTGACGCGACTTGTCGTTATGCAGCGCGCAGACATTAAATTCACAACCCAATATGGGTTTTATTGGAGCGCGGTATTGTGCAGCGGGATCGTTTTCTTTTTGCTTGGCATTGTGTTTTCGGACTTTTTCATTGTGTTTTTCTACAGTTTGCCAAAATAAAAACACTCCTAACATGTGGCCGTGATCGGTCAATGCAATGGCAGGCATTTTATGGTCGGCAGCTTTTTGAACCAAATCTTGTATGGAAGAAACCGACTGAAGCACCGAAAACTGAGAGTGGTTGTGTAAGGCAACATAGGGATAAACCCGTGAGGCACCACCATGCGTTTCCAATTTAGATACTGCTTCAAGTTTACCAACGGGTTTTGGAATGGCTAATCCGGTTAAATCGGGTGCCCTATAGGCAATAGAATTGGGTTGCATCCAAAACTCTGGCAATTCCTTGGCAATAATTCCCCGTTCAATAAGAGCGAAAAAAACCTTGGCATTGGCATCCACATCAAAGGCGGCATTGTGGGCTTCTGAAAAGGCTTGCCCAAACAATTTTGTGTGCAATTCCAATAGGGATGGCCATTTAAATTTACCGCCTTTGCCTCCCGGCAAGGCACAAAAGGCAGTTGTGGCCTCCGACTTGGTGTCTACAAAAACTTTTTGATCAAATAAATCGTCAAGACCCAAGCGCAAGAATTCTGCACCTAATACTTTTCGGTCGAATTCAATGTTGTGACCTGCATAAAAGTTAGCCCGGTTCAGGGCCTTTGAAAAACGATCCAAAACAGTCTTTAAAGATTTACCATTGTTTAAAGCCCAATCGGTAGTTATATGATGAATTTTGCTGGCTGCAAAAGGAATTTCAAAACCTTCAGGAATAATAATTTCAGAATGGTGTTCTATTAAAGCACCTGTTTCATCGTGTAATTGCCAGGCCAGTTGAACCACTCTGGGCCAGTTTCCAAAGTCGTTTAACGGGGCGTTATACCGTTGGGGCAAACCGGTGGTTTCGGTATCAAAAATAAGCAGCATTACCTGCAAAAATAATCAGTGCAATTATCTAAACGATTCTTGTTAACTACTATTTATAAAAACAAACTTTAAATACTGGCTTTATCACTTTAAACTATTTGGAAAACTGAGCTAAAACAGTAACTTTGCTACCCTTAAATTAAAATTTATGTCAGAGCAACTTAGCATCTTGGAACGCATTCGTCGTAAAACCGGACTTTTAGTAGGATTGGTAGGAATCGCACTTTTAATTTTTATTCTTGAAAGCCTATTGGGTTCAGGTTCTTCTTTGTTTGGAAGCGACGAGCGCTTTATTGGCAGCATCAATGGGAAAAAAGTTGAACGCAACGATTTTTTAAACCGCTTGGACATGCAAATCAATCAGTTTAAACAACGTCAGGGACAGGATGCCGACGATCAAGTCCGGGGTCAGTTGATTGAAAATTTATGGCAGCAGTATGTTGTTGAATACGCGGTTCGGCCTGCCTACGAAGCCTCGGGTATCAGTGTGGGCGAAGATGAATTGTACCAGCATGTAGTTATGAATCCCGACGCTTCAATACTTCAAAATCTAACCGATCCCGCAACCGGTAAAATTAACCAGCAATTTGCCAAAGCCGACGGAAGCCTCGATCCTATTAAGTGGAAACAAGCGGTTCAAAGCGTAACCGGTGAATCGGAAATGGCCGTCAAACAAATGGAGGAACAGGTAAAAAACACACTCATATTTAGTAAATACCGCGCCCTACTGAACAAATCTATGTACGTCACTCTAAAAGAAACCGCATTGTCACACTCCCTTACAAATTCGGATGTTAGCTTTAATTACATTTTTAAATCGTATTCCAGCATTCCCGACCAATCCGTAAGTGTTAGTGAAAACGATTTGGAAACGTATTATAAATCGCATCAGTACGAATACCAAAACACCGAAGATTTGCGTAAAGTCGAATATGTGTCATTTGATGTTTTACCCAGTGATTCTGACATTACAGGTGTTGGAATCGACGCCCTGCGTTGTGCTAAAGCCTTTGAAGGTAAATCCTTATCGGAAGACAGTCTTTTTTTACAGCAAGAAAGTGAAAACGGAACTGTGGTAATCCAAAATTTAACCCGTAAAAACATGATTGTACGAGACAGTTCGGTTTATAAAGCAACTCCCGGAACAGTTTTTGGACCTTACAACGAGGGCGCCTATTTTAAAGTTTATAAACTTCAGGGCATCGAATCCATTGCAGACAGTGCAAGGGTTCGGCATATTTTAATAGGCACCAGCGACCCTCAATCGCAACAGGTCAAACGAACTAAAGAACGCGCAAAAGCCATTGCCGACAGTTTACTGGCTCTCCTTCAAAAAAAACAAGTATCCTTTGATACCTTGGTAGTTCGGATGAGTGACGACCCCGGTAGTAAGCAAATCAATCCGGATGCCAAAGTTTTTGCATTAGGAGATTACGGATGGTTTAATGAAACAACAGGTTTTGTTGACCCCTTTAAATTTACCGGACTCAAGGGAAAAAAAGGCGATCTGAAAGTAGTGGAAACTCAGTTTGGTTATCATATTATTGAGGTGCTTAATGTTAGTTCCGGTCAACATAAAACCTATACCATTGCTCAACTCTTTAAACCCATTCAACCCAGTGAAACAACCCAGCAAAATATTTATGCACGTGCCTTTCAGTTTTCAAGTGAAAACAATACGGCTGCAAAATTTGATAAGGCCGTAGAAACTCAAAAACTTACCAAGCGGATTTCGGACAATCTTAAAGAAACCGATCGTCAACTCCAGGGCGGAATCGGAAACGTCCGAGAATTAATCCACTGGGCCTTTGGTGCAAAACAAGGCGAGGTAGCTTATTTCAAATCAGATAATCGGCACTTGGTTGCTAAACTTTCGGCCATCAAAGCCCCAGGATATATCTCATTAGATTATATCAAAGATGAAATCCGAGTTAAAGTTTTAAATCAGAAAAAAGCAGCTTTGCTTATGGATCAATTTAAAAATGCAGGTATCAATCTTAACAGCATATCAGGAAAATTAAAGATTGGTGTAAAAAACGAAAGCAATGTAAAATCGGGACTGCCAGCATTTGGCGAAATGGGACAGGACAACGTTTTTATGGGAACCTTATCTGGCCTCTCACTCAAGCGCTACTCCGGGCCCATTGCGGGAGAACAAGGTGTGTTTGCCGTATTAATTACCAACCGATTGCTTAATTCCAACCCCCAGATGCTTCAAGACGAACGCCGTCGACTGGAAGGAGAACTCTTGGGCCGGAGCGATTTTGCAAGTTTTAATGCCATTAAAGAACTTTCCGATATTGAATCCCGTCTCGGAAAATTGGATTGAAGATTGAAACTTAGCGAACTAATAACCTGCCTGGAGCAATTTGCCCCTCCTTCGCTGCAGGAATCCTATGATAATTCGGGTTTACAAGTTGGAGACCTCCATGCTGAAGTTACCGGTGTATACATTGCCTTGGATTGCACCTCAGAGGTAATCCAAGAAGCCCTGAATCATTCGTGCAATACCATTATCACCCATCACCCCTTAATTTTTACCCCGCTTCGCTCTTTGGGTACAGGAACGGAAACGGAAAAATTGGTCCGTGATTTAATTCAAAAAGAACTTAATCTTTATTCGTTTCATACCAATTTTGATACTGTATTAAATGGCGTAAATACCAGTTTGGCCGATGCCCTGAATTTGAATTTAAAGGGCGTTATTATGCCAAAAGCTCGGCTTTGGGGAAAGTTACAGGTGTTTGTTCCGCCAAGTCATGTCAACACTTTATCGGAAGCCTTGTTTAAAGCGGGCGCTGGATCTATAGGATCTTACTCCCAATGCAGTTTTAAAACCGTTGGAACGGGTACATTTTTACCGGACGATTCTGCTCGGCCCTTTATTGGAAAAGCGGGAACCCCTACCCAAACAGAAGAAATTAAGCTGGAATGCATTTATCCGGTGTTTAAAAAACAAGCCGTACTAAGTTGTTTGCAACACCATCATCCATACGAAACGCCTGCATTTGATTTACTTGATCTGGATTATGAAAGTTCCGATTACGGCTCAGGAGCCTGGGGATGGTTGAACGCCCCCCTCTCCGGAACAGACTTTTTAAAAGAAGTTGCCTCTAAACTTCATCAGCCGGTATTAAGCTATTCGGGATCACTAAACCATCCCATACAAAGGGTTGGAATATGTGGCGGTAGCGGCGCCTTTTTAATACCTAAAGCCCAACAATTGGGATTGGATGCCTTTATTACCTCCGACATCAGTTATCACAAGTTTTTTTTAAATACCTCAAATTTTTTACTCGTAAATGCCGGACATGCTGAAACTGAGCAGTTTACACTTAATAAAATTGCTGATGTAATTCAAAAAGAATTTCCTAAATTTGCAATCCATTTTTCAGAGAAATCAACTTCTCCGG
>CAWUNH010000031.1:0-9171 GCA_963923435.1 uncultured bacterium | reverse complement strand
GTTGCGAGCCACCTACCATTTCACCAATTCCCGGAAAAAGCACATCCATTGCAGCAACGGTAGTTCCATCCGCATTTTGGCGCATATAAAACGATTTAATAGCTTTCGGATAATTGTATATAATAACAGGTTTTTTAAAATGCTGTTCTACTAAATACCGTTCGTGTTCGCTTTGTAAATCAATGCCCCAGTTTTCGACAAGAAACTTAAATTTTTTCTTTTTATTAGGCGTAGAATTTTTTAATATATCAATGGCTTCGGTGTAACTAATGCGTGCAAAGGGTTCGGCAATACAATTGCGAAGTTTTTGAATTAAAGTAAACGGAGAGCGGTCCTGCTGAGGTTTTAATTTTTCTTCATCCAGCAAGCGTTGTTCCAAAAAGGCCAATTCATCGGGATGATGTTCCAAGGCATAACTAATAAGATAAACCAGCAATTGTTCGGCCAACACCATGGTGTCTTCCAAATCATAAAAAGCCATTTCCGGTTCAATCATCCAAAATTCGGCCAAATGTCTTGCCGTATTACTGTTTTCTGCCCGAAACGTTGGACCAAACGTATATATATTACCAAGCCCCATGGCTCCCAGTTCGCCCTCCAATTGTCCGGATACGGTTAAATTCGCGGAGCGACCAAAAAAGTCGGATTGAAAATCAACGGTTCCCTGAGAAGTTTTGGGCAATTGGTCCAAATTTAAGGTACTCACTCGGAACATTTCACCGGCTCCTTCGGCATCACTTGCGGTGATAATAGGACTGTGAAAATAAAAAAAGCCCCGTTGGTTAAAGAATTCATGAACGGCCATAGAAAGGCTGTGCCGAAGACGAAATACGGCACCAAATGTGTTTGTTCGTATTCTTAAATGGGCTATTTCTCTTAAAAATTCAAGACTGTGTTTTTTGGGTTGAAGCGGATAATGTTCCGGATCGGAAAATCCAAGAACCTGCAGTTCTTTTACATGAAGTTCTACCGTTTGTCCTTTACCGACCGAAGCAACTAAACTGCCAAATGCACGAAGAGCAGCACCGGTGGTTATTTGTTTAAGGGTTTCGGCCGGAATCTGTTCAAAATCTACCACCAACTGAAGGTTTTGTTGACAGGAGCCGTCGTTTAAGTCTATAAAGCGGTTGCTCCTAAAATTTCGTACCCATCCCTGGACCGTATGCATGTGTCCATCTCCCGGACTTTTAAGAATAACATTTAATCGGGGCGTCTTCATGAGGGTAAAGGTACTAAGAAATCAGTTTTGAGGACCGACATATCCTTCATCTTCCCGCCAGGGACCGTTTTTTGAGGCGTATACCGCCAGTTCATCGCATCGGTTGTTTTCAGTATTGGAGGCATGTCCTTTTACCCATATAAATTCATGCCGTTGGGGATTGTAACTGTCCAGAAACGCTTCCCATAAATCGGCATTGGCTTTACCTTTATAGGCTTTATTTTTCCATCCTTGAACCCATTTTTGATTAATGGCTTCCACTACGTATCGACTGTCGGAATAAATTTTAACAGGAATATTTTTATTACGAATGCTGGTTATACCGGTAATTACGGCCCGTAATTCCATACGGTTATTGGTGGTGTACCGAAATCCCTCCGAGAGTTCTTTTCGGTGGGCATTGTAAATTAACACAACTCCAATTCCTCCAGGTCCGGGATTTCCGCTAGCAGAACCGTCGGTGTATAGCGCAATAAAATCCTCCATTTTAGCTGGTTGCAGGAATTTGTTTTCTAAGCTTCAAATCTAATCAAATTCCTTTTTTCGGTTCGTCAATTCTCCCTATCTTCGGGAAAAAAATTATGGCGGTATTGGTCGATAAATCATCAAAAATTATTGTTCAAGGTTTTACAGGAGGTGAAGGAACCTTTCATGCGACCCAAATGATTGAATACGGTACTCGGGTTGTAGGCGGAGTAACACCCGGTAAAGGAGGAACCCTTCATTTAAACCGACCCGTATTTAATTCGGTTGCCGATGCCGTAAAACAAACCAAAGCCGATGTTTCCATCATTTTTGTACCGGCCGCTTTTGCAGCCGATGCTATTATGGAAGCAGCCGATGCCGGAATACGTGTTATTGTTTGCATTACCGAGGGCATTCCGGTTAAAGACATGATAAAAGCCAAGCATTACATTAAAGATAAAGCCTGCCGTTTAATTGGACCAAACTGTCCTGGTATCATTTCAGCAGGAGCCTGTAAAGTAGGTATTATGCCCGGTTTTGTGTTTAAAAAGGGCAACATTGGTATTGTTTCTAAAAGCGGAACCCTAACCTATGAGGCAGCAGATCAAATTGCAAAGGCAGGGTTAGGAGTATCTACCGCTATAGGTATTGGTGGAGATCCCATTATTGGAACACCAACGCGAGATGCCGTTGAACTTTTAATGAACGATCCTAAAACCGAAGCTATTGTTATGATTGGTGAAATTGGAGGAAACTATGAAGCCGATGCGGCCCGTTGGATAAAATCACACGGAAACAAAAAGCCAGTGGTAGGTTTTATTGCCGGACAAACTGCTCCAAAAGGACGAACCATGGGTCATGCCGGTGCAATTGTTGGCGGAGCCGAAGATACGGCCCAGGCTAAAATGCAGATCATGCGTAAATGCGGCATCGTTGTGTGTGAAAGTCCTGCCGAAATTGGCATTACAATGGCCCGGCTTGTGTCCAAAAAAAACACGCCAAAGCGCATAAAAACCGCTCAAAAACGCACTGCGGTTAAAAAAACAAAACCGGCCAAAAAAAGTAAAGTCTTAAAAATTAAAACTCCCAAAAAGGGGCAAATTAAAAAAACTTTATCACGTTCCTTAACCAAGAAAAAACCAAGTGTTAAAGGAAAAGCTATTGTAAAGGCATCCAAACAAAAACCGGTCTTAAAAAACCGCTCAAAATCTTTAAAATCCGTTAAAAAAAAGTGAACCTAAATCGCAGTTTGCAGTTTTAAAAACAATTAATATGCGAACTACCCTGGCCGGTTTAGTGCTTTGTTTATTTTTTATTTCTAAGCTTGCCGCACAGGAAGCTTTTGTAAACACACCCGACAGCCGTTACCAATTTAAAATTACCCATCGAATTGCCTCATTGCCGGTTCAAAATCAGGGCAAGACAGGAACCTGTTGGAGTTTTTCGGGTATATCATTTATAGAATCGGAATTGGCAAGACTTAATAAATCGGCAACTAAACTAAGTGAAATGTTTGCCGTTCGTACCATTTATACGTTAAAAGCCGAACGTATAATCCGTATGCACGGACATTCCAATTTGGCAGAAGGTGGAGAACCTCAGGATGTTTTAGATTGCTGGAAACAATTTGGAATGATGCCGTTAGTGGCATATGATGGATTTCAAAACGAAAACACCACAGAAAATGCTTTAGCATCTTACCAGCATACAGGCTTGGATTCCATAATTTTTAATTTAGTTGAACCCCTGGCAAGTTCAACTGAAACCATTTATTCCAACTCCTATAAATACGAACTGGAAAAAATTTTAAACTATTACCTGGGCCCTTTGCCTGAGAGCTTTTATTTTGAAGGCAAAACCTATAATCCAAAAACCTATGCCCAATCCCTGGGTATAAAACCCGAGGATTATATATCTTTTACCTCCTTTAACCACCACCCTTATTACACCTCGTTTCCATTAGAAATTCCGGATAACTGGGCGCAACGCACCTATAACAATGTTCCATTGGATGTTTTTGAATCCATCATTGTTCAGGCGCTTGAAAATGGCTACGGCGTTTCCTGGGCAGCAGATGTATCGGAACCTTATTTTAAATTTGAAAAAGGCTTAGCGCTTGTACCCAAGCAGTGGCATCAAATGAATGCTCAACAAAAGCAAGCTTGTTTTATTGCGCCCTGTTCCGAAGAAACCATTACTCCCGAATTGCGCCAAGAAGGCTTTGATTCTTTTGAAACGCAGGACGATCATGCCATGCACCTAATTGGCCTGGTTAAAGACCAGAACAACAAAACCTACGTATTGGTAAAAAATTCATGGGGAACCTCTTACAACAGTTGTTCGGGGTATTTTTTAGCAAGTTTGCCCTATATAAGGTATAAAAGCATCAGCCTGATGGTCCATAAATCGGCGCTGTCACCGGAAATCCGCAAGGTTTTTAACATAAACTAGTTTCCTTTGGGTTTAGCTCCTAACTTTGCAATTCGTGGAGCCGCTTACAAGTCTTTTTGCCGTACAATCCAAACCCCTGCTTATTGCCGGCCCCTGCGGTGCCGAATCCATGCAGCAGTTGGAATCGCTGGTTATAGAATTAAAAAAAATTCCCTCCTTTAATCTTTTAAGAGCCGGTGTCTGGAAACCCCGTACCCGGCCCACGGGCTTTCAGGGTTATGGGGTAGAGGCACTGTCTTGGTTGCAAGAAATTCGCAAGCGGCATCTAATTCCGGTTGCAGTTGAGGTAGCCACTCCGTATCATGTTGAAGAAGCCTTAAAGCATCACATGGATGTGCTTTGGATTGGAGCCCGAACAACGGTTAATCCCCTGGTAGTTCAGGACATCGTATCTTCTCTTTCAGGAGTGAATATTCCGGTACTTATTAAAAACCCCATTCACCCGGATGTGAAATTATGGATCGGGGCTGTCGAACGGTTTTTAAATTCCGGAATTACCCAGCTGGCAGCAGTGCATCGAGGATTTTACAGTTATACGCCTTCCGTATACCGAAATCCGCCCCATTGGGCAGTTGCATTAGATTTTAAAACTCAGTTTCCTCAAATTCCATTGTATGTAGATCCAAGTCATATTTGCGGAAATCGAACCCACTTACTCGAAATTTCCCAAGAGGCCTTTAATTTAGGTTACCAAGGTCTCATGATTGAAACCCATCCCAATCCCGAAAAGGCCCTCAGCGATTCCGAACAGCAGATAAGCCCCGACAGCTTAATAGCGCTTTGGAATAAATTGGTGGTTCGAAACCCGCTGTCCATGCCCTCCAATCGCCTGTCGGAACTTCGAAAGCGCATGGACGAACAGGATCGGCTGTTTTTTAATCAGCTGGCCGAACGTTTCAAATGGGTTGCTCCCATGGCCGATGTAAAAAAAGAAATGGGACAAACGATATTTCAGTTGGAACGCTGGAGGGAAATTCTTTTAACCCGAACACAATGGGCGGAAGAATTAGGACTTTCGGCAGAATTTGTTCAAAAACTCTGTCAGCTGATTCACGATGAAAGCATTCGCTTGCAGCAAAACCAATGGAATCAAGATTCTTTAGAATAAATTTTTCGTGCAATTTCCCATAAAACAATGCCGGTGCTAACGGCTACATTTAACGAATGCTTGGTGCCAAATTGAGGAATTTCTATAACTCCGTCGCAAACATCGATTAGGTCTTGATGCACACCCTCTACTTCATGACCAAAAATAAAGGTTATGGGGTTTTGGGTAATTGAATATCCGGTTGTTTCAAAAAAACGATCCAAGGCAATGCTGTTTTTTGTTTGTTCAACGGCGTAAACTTTATGTTGAATTAATTTGCATTTTTCAACAAGCTCTTTTGCCGAAGGGTGATGGCTCCAGTCTACAGATTGAGTGGCTCCCAGGGCTGTTTTTTCTATTTCGCGGTGGGGAGGTTTTCCGGTTATTCCGCACAAGAAAACATGTTGGATTCGAAAGGCATCGGCCGTTCGAAAAACCGAACCTACATTCATCAAACTTCGGACATTGTCTAAAATAACCGAAACGGGTAGTTTATCGGAGCGTTTGTATTTTTCAGGATCCATTCGGTTTAATTCGTCCATGGAATGTTTAAGCCACTGAGACATATTAATTGCGTATTTTTGTAATGGCATGAAAGTACGCAAAGAAATCTGGATTGGTTTGTTTGTGATGGGCACCATTGTTCTCTTTTACTGGGGATTTTCTTTTTTAAAAGGGAAAAACATTTTTGGAACTTCAAATTACGTATGGGCCCGTTACGACCGAATAGACAATTTAGTAGCCTCCAACCCTGTTTTTTTTAAAGGGTTTAAAGTGGGTCAGGTTTCCGAGGTGCTTTTCAACCCGGTCACCCTCAAGGTGGATGTAAAATTAATTTTAAATCAGCCCATTCAAATTCCCCTTGGTTCGGAAGCCCGTATTATCAGTGCCGATTTAATGGGTACCAAGGCCGTTGAACTTATTTTTTCAAATAGTAAAGGCTTTTTGAAACAAGGCGATACCCTCAGCACCTCGGTCGAGGAAAGTTTAAAAGAATCGTTTAACCGACAGCTGGCTCCTTTGCAAGCAAAAACCGAGCGTTTTTTGCTCAGTGTTGATTCCTTATTGACCGGTATGCAGGAAGTTTTTTCAAAAAATTCCCGAATTAAATTAAAATCTACTTTGGATGCGCTCCACAACACCATATTACAATTGGAACAAATTTCCTACCGGACCCAGTCCATTCTCTCCGAATCCAACAGTCACATTAATGCCACTACGCAAAATCTATTCTTGTTTTCCGAGCAGCTAAAAAATCAAAAAGAAAAACTGGGCAGTATCAGCGATCGATTATCAGCTGTTTCAGACAGTATTTCCCGAATCCACTGGAACGGAATGGCTTTAAAAATTCAAAGCGATGCCTCGCGACTGGAAGAAGTGCTAAAAGCATTGCAAAGCAAACAGGGCACCATGGGTAAATTGGTATTTGAAGACAGTTTGTATGCCGCATTTAATCAGTTAACCATTAATGTAAACGAGTTGGTAAAAGACATTAAACAAAATCCCGATCATTACCTGCATTTTTCTGTTTTTGAAAAAAATAAAACTAAAAGATCTAAGTCCAGTAAATCAAAATGATAGCATCTGTTGTTTTTACCATTTTAATTTCAATTGCAGGGTATTTATTTTTTAAAAGGATTCGACAAATACGAACAATAATTTTGTCGGGTAAGTCGTATTCGGTAGAGGGCAGTTCAAAATCCAGGCTAAAAAATTTGATTTTGGTAGCCTTGGGTCAACAAAAAATGTTTCAGCGTCCTTTAAGTGCCATTATGCATGTGTTGGTATACGCAGGTTTTGTTTTAATTAATATAGAAGTGTTAGAAATTATACTGGATGGGGTTTTTAACACCCACCGAATATTTTCTTGGTTGGGAAATTTTTACAATGTTTTAATTGGTTTTTTCGAAATTCTTTCGGTATTGGTTTTTGTTGCGGTTGTGGTTTTTTGGTGGCGAAGAAATGTATTAAAGCTGCCACGTTTTATGAATCCTGAGCTAAAGGGATGGCCACAACGCGATGCGAATATTATTTTATACACCGAAATGGTTTTAATGACCCTGTTATTGGTAATGAATGCATCTGATCAAATATTGCAGCAACGTCACATTGAGCATTATGTTACGGCCGGATATTTTCCTTTCAGTCAGTTTTTAAGCCCATTGTTTAGCTCCTGGGAATCCCAACATTTGATAATTCTTGAACGGGCTTGCTGGTGGTTGCACATTGCGGGAATTTTGGCATTTCTTAATTATTTGCCCTATTCCAAACATTTGCATATTGTTTTAGCGTTTCCTGCCACCTACTATGCCAAACTACAGGCCCGCGGCCGCATGAACCATTTAAGTATGGTAACCGATATGGTTGCTCCCCAGTTTAATTCTCAATACCAACCTGTAAACGATGCTCAAATCAATCAGCGATTTGGAGCTAAAGATGTGTTGGACCTTAACTGGAAGCAATTGATGGATGCCTATACCTGTACCGAATGTGGACGTTGCACTTCGGTTTGTCCTCAAAATCAAACCGGTAAACAATTGTCGCCGCGTAAAATTTTAATGGATACCCGCGATCGTATGGAAGCGCTATTAATTCAAGCCCCTCCGACGGATCCTGCCTCCCAAGCAGAGGAAACGGTGCTGCTTGACCATTATATTTCCCGTGCCGAAGTTTTGGCTTGTAATACCTGTTATGCCTGTGTAGAGGCCTGTCCAATTAATTTAGATCCCCTTTCAATTATAATGGATCTTAGAAGGTATATTGTAATGGAGGAGAGCCAGGCTCCCTCAGAATGGAACGGTATGTTCTCAAACATTGAAAACAACGGAGCCCCTTGGCAATTTTCACCCTCCGATCGCGGTTCTTGGACTAAAAAATAAATTACGTTATGGATTCAATAACCTCATTACCAACACTTGAAGAATTAGCAACACAAGGCAAAACACCCGAAGTTTTATTCTGGGTTGGTTGTATGGGCAGTTTCGACGATCGGGCTAAACGAATTACACGTGCGGTTGCTCAAATTTTACAAGCTGCTAAAATTGATTTTGCTATTTTAGGGGCAGAGGAGTCCTGTAGCGGAGACCCGGCCAAGCGTTCTGGAAATGAATACCTCTTTCAAATGCAAGCCTTTCAAAACATTTCTAAATTAAATCAATATCAGATTAAAAAATTAGTTACAGCTTGCCCGCATTGTTTTAATACATTAACACACGAATATCCTTCTTTGGGTGGAACCTACCAGGTTATTCACCATACTCAGTTTGTTCAGGAGCTCATCGATTCGGGTAAAATCCGTTTGCAAGAGGGTTCGTTTAAAGGAAAAAAAATTGTTTACCACGATCCCTGTTATTTAGGACGGGTTAATAATGTTTATGAGGCTCCACGAGCTGTTTTGGAAGCCCTGGACGCCGATTTGGTTGAGCTAAAAAAAAGCCGTTCCAATGGAATGTGTTGTGGTGCAGGTGGTGCGCAAATGTTCAAAGAGTCAGAGTCCGGCAGCTCAGAGGTAAATGTTGAAAGAACCCGCGATTTGCTCAAGGAAAAACCCGAAGTTATTGCCGTTGCCTGTCCTTTTTGCACCACCATGATAACCGATGGGGTTAAGCATTTTAATAAAGAACAGGAGGTTTCGGTGATGGATGTTTCCGAAATTACTTTAAAGTCCATGACCTTATGAAATATGCTGGCCTGGCTCTGCTAGCCGTATGTTTTATTACGTTTTGTACCCCTTCAAATACCGAAGCCAGCCAAAATGCAAATTCCTCGAATTACGAATCCGAACTCAAAAAACTTACCCAGGAGTTATTGGAAGATCCGCAAAACGCTTCACTGCATTATTCTAGAGCCCTGGTTCATACCAAATACCAGCATTTTGAAGAAGCGATCGTAGATGCGCAGCTTGCCATGCGCTACGATTCTACCAAAGCCGAATATGCGCTGGCACTTG
>CAWUNH010000030.1:0-9263 GCA_963923435.1 uncultured bacterium | reverse complement strand
CGTCGGCAGCGTCAGATGTGTATAAGAGACAGTTTTACAACAACTCCATCAAATAAAAAAAATGGGTAATATCAAAGATTTAATGGGTATGATTCCCGGAATGGGAAAAGCTATGAAAGATATGCCGGTGGATGAAAATGCCTTTAAACGCGTTGAAGCTATAATTTTAAGCATGACCCCCAAAGAACGCCATCAGCCAGAACTCATCAATGGTTCGCGACGAAATCGAATTGCTAAAGGCAGCGGTCAATCATTGCCCGAAGTAAACCGTTTAATGAAACAGTTTGACGAAACCCGTAAAATGATGCGCATGATGCAGGATAAAAATGCCATGTCCCGCATGCTACGTCAAATGCCTAAAATGCCCTAATCATGCAACTGATTGACGGAACGGCTGCGGCCAATACTTGGATTTCTGAAATTGCCCAAAGGGTTCAACAACATGTTAACAAAGGCTTTCAAACGCCACATTTGGCAGCGGTTCTAATTGGATCCGACGGAGCCAGTCAAACGTATGTAAATAATAAAATTAAAGCCTGCAAACGCGCAGGTTTTAAAAGCACGCTTATACATTTAAACGACCGTGTTACCCAGCAGGAATTACTGCAAACCATTGATCAACTCAATGGCAATTCCGAAATAACCGGATTTATTGTGCAACTCCCACTGCCCTCACACATAAATGAAACAGAAGTTATTAACCAAATTGATCCCAACAAGGACGTAGACGGATTTCATCCAATCAATGTGGGGCGAATGGTACAAAATCAACCGGGACTAATCAGCGCAACACCTTTGGGAATTTTAAAACTTTTACAGCATTATAATATTAAAACAGAAGGCCAGCATTGTGTAATTGTGGGTCGCAGTTTAATTGTTGGCAAACCATTAAGTATTTTGCTTACCCGAAACGCACAGCCTGGCAATTGTACCGTTACCCTCTGTCATAGTAAAACCCAACATTTAGAGTCGTTCACCCAAACAGCAGATATTTTAGTATGTGCCATGGGTCAACCGGAGCAAATTACAGGCGCTATGATTTCGGAAAAAACAATTATTATAGATGTTGGAACTACCCGTGTTGCAGACTCTCAAAATCCAAAAGGCTATCGCTTGTGCGGCGATGTAAATTTTAAATCGGTAGCCTCCAAGTGCAAAGCCATTACTCCTGTACCCGGTGGCGTAGGACCCATGACCATTGCAGCCCTGTTGCATAACACCATGCTTGCAGCCGAAGGTCTGGAATCGAAATGATTCTGATTTTTGAAAATATTAAACGGGCTTACCGTTCGTTACAAACCAATCGATTGCGCTCATTGATTACCATGAGCATCATTGCCACCGGTTTAACTGCATTAATGGGTATTTTGTCGGCCATAGAGGCCATTAAAAACGGCATTCAATCCAATTTTACCTCTATGGGAGCCAATACCTTTACCATTCGAAACCTGGATGAAGAGCGAATGTCCAACGAGGGCATCAAAGCCCCCAACATATCGTACTTTCAGGCGATGGAATTTCTGCGTGTTTTTCCATATCAGGTTGAAACATCCATTTCAACCACGGCCAGTTTTAATTCTAAAATTGGATACAATAACCAAAGTACCCATGCCAACATACGGGTTATCGGATGTTCCGGATCGTATTTAAAAACCGCGGGCTTTACGGTTGATCAGGGACGGTTTTTTTTAAATTCAGAAACCCAATCGGCCTCGCACGTGGTCGTCATTGGATATGAGGTTGCGCAGCAATTGTTTAAAAACACTTCTGCTATAAACCAATGGATACGGGTATCTGGGCAATATTTTAAAATAGTAGGCATTACAAAAAGCCGCGGGTCTTCCGGTTTCGGAGGCGATAAATTTATATTAATTCCATTACCAGCCGCGCGCCAATATTTTACAAAAATCGAACTTAAATACAGTCTTCATGTAATTGCCGGTCAATCCCATCAGCTGCCCCTCTTAACCGAAGAAGCGCGAAGCATCTTTCGAAACCTGCGACGTTTATCTCCCGGCGAACCCGATAATTTCGAACTGGTTAAATCCGACCGTTTTGCAAAACTATTATTAGACAACATTCAATTTGTAACCTTAGGGGCTACCATTATTGGATTAATCACGCTCTTGGGTTCTGCCATTGGATTGATGAACATTATGCTGGTCAGCGTAACCGAACGCACCCGTGAAATTGGAATTCGAAAAGCTTTGGGCGCTAGTGCTGCTTCTGTACGAAATCAATTTTTAACAGAAAGTATACTACTGGGTATATGCGGCGGTGGTATTGGTATAGCAGCAGGAATTGGAATTGGCAATTCCATTGGATGGGCACTGGGCAGCAGTTTTTTTATTCCCTGGTTTTGGATGAGCATGGGGTTTTTACTCTGTATTTTTGTAGGACTTGCAAGCGGTTATATGCCTGCCAAAAAAGCAGCAGCATTAAATCCAATTGATGCCTTAAGGTTTGAGTAAGTTTTTTTGAATACGAATGTGCTGGATTTGCACCTTGCGTTCGTGTATGGCTTCTGGACTATATACCGATTTCTGAAGTTCTTTTCGGCTGTCGCTAATTCCTGACAACATTCGTTCTCCCAAGGGTTGTTCGTCAATTTTTAAAAATTTAACTGTAGAATCCGGCAAATCTTCCAATAAAAAACATTTTAAGGACTCAATTCGGCGACGGGATAAATCGAGGTTATAAGCATTTTCTGCCAAAGGGCTTGCAAAGGCCTGCACAGCAATATGCACTTCGGTTTGTTGTTCCAAAAAGGTTTTAAGCTGAGTTTTAAACCTTATTAAGTCGTTAAAAGAATTTGTTAAGGTTTGATTAAAAAAATATTTTAAAGCCTGTATCTGAATGGTATCAGTTAAGTTGCATTGAGTTAAATACGCTTTGCTTCGTTGCTGGTAGGCGTTAAAATACTCGGCGTAATGGTGTATTTTTTGGGTTTTTAAAGGTTGGTCGTTATCAAAATACACATTAAGTGGCAGGTATCGTTCCATACTCTGAATGTAAACGAGAGAGTCATTGGATCTAAGAACTATGCGGTCTTTATTATTTTGAGTTATAAGCGTATCGGCTTTATACATAAATACATCCATGCAACATCCGGCTATTTTTGATCCTGATAAGCGGTTGCTGGATAAAAATAAAAATTTAGAATCCAAGGTTTTTTGAAAATACAAATCGTGCGCGGGACTGTTAATAGGAATGCCCGCATGCTGAGGAGGATAAAATTCTTTTTTATTAAAATCGGCTGCTTTTGCAAAAAACACATCCCATCCTCCTATTCCACAATGCCCGGTGGAACTAAAATACAAGCAATGGGTAGTGGCATCAAAAAAAGGGCTGAATTCGTTTTCCGGAGTATTTATGCATGTACCTGCATTTTGCGTATATAACAAACGGCCATTGGTATCTAATGCGCTTATCCATATATCCCAAGATCCAATCCCTCCGGGACGATTGCTGGAATAAGCCAAATACAACGTGTCTTGTGTTTTAAAAAATGTAGGATGCAGCATCTGAAGGTCTTGAAATCCAAAGTTTTTTAAAGGTTTCCAATCGGAGGGGCTTGTATTTCTTATACCCCATTCTAAAATACCCTGGTGCAGGCGTTTAACCAAAGTAAGATTTTTGGAAGCGCTTGGCATAACAAAAACCACGGTGTCCTTGGTAAAACTCAGAGAATCGATAAATGGTTTTACCGAAACCTGTTGTTCGTAACCCGAAACAGAAAACAATTGAGAAACCTCGGTTTTTTGAAGGTTTTGGTACTCGGTATTCCACCGTACAAAATTCCAATGACTGGAATCTTGTACGGAAACCGGAATTTCGGTAAACTCAGAATTAATACTGGAAGTTAGGGTTACATTAACCAAATTCAGGTGGGTCCAGTGGGTATCCTTACCCAAACGCAGGATTGCTTGCTCCTGTTGAGCCCGTTTACGAAAATAGGCGATGGATTTTAGTTCGCCCCAGCGCTGACACGGATCGGAAAAAAGCCTCAGGGTGTCGATTGTAGATTTTTTTAAAAAAGCAGTAAATTCGGCCAAAGATTCCTCATTTAAAGACAGCATTTTATTAATCTGAGCCAATTGATAATGGGTTTCAAATAAATTGCTGCGCATTGCAACCAAGCGTTTAAACTGTTGTTTTGCAGGTTTTAGCTCGTTCATTTCAAACAAAACACAGGCAAAATCGTAGCGAACCTGAACGTTTAAACTGTCTTTGGCCGTTTGTAATTTTAGGTACTGGGCCGCCCTGCTCCAGTCTTTTTGTTTTATGGCCAATTGGGTGTTATACCGGAGTAAACGCAGGGATTGACTTAAAACCGGTTTGTAAAAAACCAAACCAAAAATTAATAACCAACGGGACATGCTATTTTTTTTGGAATCGGAATTATTTTTTCTGGAATGCAATACACCAGTTGCCATTCAAAAGCACCCTGAAGTCTGCTGGCTTTTTTAAATGGGCTGGTGTTTAGATCGTAAGCAAAAGCAGCAATAAAAGAGTTGGTTCCATAGCGGGCAGCCAATACGCAGGCATCTTTAGTTCTGTAGGCCAAGCCAAGTCCTATATACGAGTCTTTACCCGAACGGTTGTGCAAAATACCGGTAAAGCCTGGAACCCATTCCCGGTTAATCCCCTGAAACTGAATTTGAAGGCTTGGTAAAAGACTCCAGTCAGAATTATAACGAATTTGGTCTTGTATTGAAATTACATACCGGCGACCTAAACGGACCTGTTCAAAGATAATTTTTGGCGAATTAACATGCGCGGCACTGAAACCTAAAACCCACTGCTGCGACTCAAAACGCTTGCGCAACAATAAACCGGTGCTCCAATCCGGATAAGTTCCACGGTTTGCAGAAAAATTTTCTCCACCCGATAAAGCCGGATTGTAGCCAAATCCGTCAAATTGTAAATCAAAGGTCATATCACTGGTATTGAATCGGGTTTGATGAATGCCGAATGAACAGCCCCAGGACAAGCCTATGGTGGAATCCTTACCAAATATATGATGGTACGAAGCCGAAAGCAAAACCGAACTGGTTGAATAACCTATATCTCCGGCTTTGTCTTGTACAATACATAATCCAATACCCAAACGGTGGGCTTTACCCAAAAAAGGAATTATTTTAGTTTCTGCACCAACCATAAGGGTTTTATAACTTACCGGAACCTGATACCACTGGTTGCGAAATTGCATTCCAATACGGTGTAAACCGTTATAGCATCCGGTAAATGCAGGATTTAACAATATTTTATTTGCCTCATTAATTGAAGAATGAAAGTCCTGAGCCTTGCAGAAATACCCCAACACAATTAAACCCAACCCTGTTAAATAGACCCTGACATTTGGCATAAACAAATGTAAAATTTTATGGCTTTGCCATTCCAAATTCGCTGAGTACCTTTACACCATGGCGCGCAATCAATTCCAATCCCACGATTACTTTCAAGTAGATGAACTTTTAAGCGAAGAACACCTTTTAATTCGTGAAACTGCACGAAACTGGGTTAAAAAGGACGTTGAACCCATTATTGAAGAAGCCTGTCAAAAAGCTGAATTTCCTAAATCCTGGATTCGGGGCTTAGCCGATATTGGAGCCTTTGGCCCCTATATTCCCACCGAATATGGAGGCAGCGGGCTTGACCAAATTTCTTACGGAATAATCATGCAGGAATTGGAACGGGGGGACAGCGGACTGCGTTCCACCGCCTCGGTTCAAAGCTCACTGGTAATGTACCCAATTTACACCTTTGGTTCCGAAGATCAACGCAAGCGCTATTTACCAAAATTAGCCTCCGGTGAACTGATGGGCTGTTTCGGATTAACCGAACCCGATTTTGGAAGCAATCCCGGGGGAATGATAACTACCATAAAAGATGCGGGTGATGGCGTACATGTAATTTTAAACGGAGCAAAAATGTGGATTAGCAACGCTCCTTTTGCCGACATTGCAGTTGTATGGGCTAAAAACGAATCCGGAAAAATTAAAGGTTTAATTGTGGAACGTGGTATGAAGGGATTTACAACCCCCGAAACTCATGGAAAGTGGAGTTTACGTGCCAGTGCAACCGGAGAATTGGTGTTTGACCAGGTTAAAGTTCCTAAAACACACATATTACCAAATGTAGAGGGTCTCAAAGGTCCTTTAAGCTGCCTAAACAGTGCGCGCTATGGAATTGCCTGGGGGGCTATAGGAGCTGCGATGGATTGTTTCGACAGTGCACTGCGATACAGTAAAGAGCGCATTCAATTTGGAAAACCCATTGGTGGCTTTCAGTTAACTCAAAAAAAATTAGCCGAAATGCTTACCGAAATAACCAAGGCACAGCTGTTAACCTGGCGATTGGGAGTTCTTAAAAATGAAAATCGAGCCAGTGCCGCTCAAATCAGCATGGCCAAACGAAACAATGTTCATATGGCATTAACCATAGCCCGCGAAGCCCGTCAAATTCACGGTGGCATGGGAATTACCGGTGAATATCCCATTATGCGTCACATGATGAACCTTGAAAGTGTAATTACCTACGAGGGCACCCACGACATTCATTTATTAATTACCGGAATGGACATTACCGGACTCAATGCATTTAATTAAACCCATTTGATACCCCGCAAATAATAAAACAGAATATTGCTTTTTTGGCAATAAATTAATTTGCTTTTATATTTATAGGGCCTTGGTGGTTTGGTTTTGCTGACGTTTTCGGGACCATTTTATTTTATAAATCTGTGGACAATCCTCCGATTCGTAACAGGTGTTTAAAATAAAATCAAAATCCGGTCGTAAGAGTCCGTTGCTTCCATTTTTCCATACAGGTCGGGAACAATTAAATTGCAGTTCGGGTGTTAACAGGGTGTACTGATAAAAAAAACGTCCATCGGGTAAATACCCCCAAAATTGTATGTTGCGAAGCGTGTCTTGAGTGGCAAGGCCCTGCAGCAGGGTTTGGTGTTTTTGAACCTTAAGCTGCATATAGGCATTCAGAGATTTTGGGGTTTGATTTCCTAGTGTCCAGTTAATTTGAATGGATTTAGCCAAATAACGAAACTCTTGTAAATTTAAATACGCGACTTCAAACCAGGTGCCACCCGAAAGATTGGTTAATTCCAAGCTGCCATTTAACTGAATTTGCAATCCTGAAATTTCGTTGTAAAGACTCATATTTATTAGTTCTACTTTTAATTGCGCATGGCGTTCTTTCCATTTTAAGCCCCCTTGGGTGAAAATGTACAAGGTTCCAGATCGACGGTGTCCGGCAATTAAAACAGACTGGTATTTGAGTTTTAATAGATTGTTTTTCAGCTCCGTGGTATCAATGGAGTAATCGACCAGGGTATCGGAACTGAATTTACCTCGTAATTCAAAGGTCTCAGAAACCGCCTTTTGCACATCCTGCAACAAAAGCGCCCATTCGTGTTGAAGAACGTGCAAGGTTTGCGCGTCGTCGCCGGTTTCTATAGCAAATTGTTTACGGTTTTTACAAGAAATAAAAAATAAAAATGCCATTAAACCAATTTTAAATAAGGCTTTATCCATTCGGTTTAAGTTACAAATATGTATAAAAAAAACCATCCCTTTTGAGAATGGTTTAAATGATGGTCGGACTGAAAATTACTCCGCTACAACTTCAAATTTAAGTTCGGTAGTAACATCGCGGTATAAACGAACCGTGGCGGTATAGTTGCCCGTTTGTTTAATCGCTTCGGGCATTTCAATGTTTTTTCGTTCAACGATAAAACCCGATTTGGATAATGCTTCCGCCAATTGAATATTGGTTACACTACCAAAAATTTTGCCGTTTTCGCCAACTTTTGCTCCAACCTGAAGGGTTAGCTGAGATAGTTTTTGAGCATTTGATTGGGCCGATTCGCGTAATTTTTGGTCTTTAAAAGCACGCTGTTTCATGGTTTCTGCATGCATTTTAACCCTGCTGGTTGTAGCTAAAACAGCCATTCCTTTGGGGATTAAAAAATTACGACCGTATCCGTTGGCAACTTTAACCTTGTCATCCTTGAATCCAAGGCCTTTGATATCTTGATTTAAAATAACTTCCATAAACTTTATTTTAATAAATCTGCAACATAGGGCATTAAAGCCAGATGGCGGGCACGTTTAACAGCCTGGGCCACTTTACGCTGGTATTTAAGGGATGTACCGGTTAAACGACGGGGCAGTAACTTACCCTGCTCGTTTACAAATTTTAAAAGAAAATCCGGATCTTTATAATCAATATATTTTATCCCGCTTTTTTTAAAACGGCAGTATTTTTTTCTTTTAACCTCGGTGGTGGGAGGATTTAAATAGCGAATGTCATTTTTCGAACTCATACCTGTATTCTTTAAACGGTTTCTTTTTTCTTTTTAGCACTTTCTTTAGCAAGTCCTTTACGTTTGTCAGCATATGCTGCAGCATGTTTATCCAAGGAAACCGTCAAAAAACGAATAATGCGTTCATCGCGTTTGTACTGAATTTCTAATTGCTGAATCAAATCTATGGCAGTGCCAGAAAACTCGAACAAATGATAAAAACCGGTGGTTTTCTTTTGAATGGGATAAGCCAGTTTTTTTAGTCCCCAATGTTCGTCATTAAGGATTTTACCGCCCAACTCGGTAATGCTTTTTTTAATTTTTTTAGCGGCCTCCTTTGCCTGATCGTCAGACAAAACGGGAGTTAAAATGAAGACCGTCTCGTATCGTTTTTCCATTGTTTATAATTAGGGCTGCAAATTTACATAAATAAATACAATATTCAAAAAAAATAACTGCCTTAAAATCAATGCTTTAAAAGGTCTTTTATTGGCAAAAAAACCACTTTATTCATAAAGGTTGTGTTTTTAGTTAAGGGTAAAAATGTATTATGGCTAAAAAAACGTTATGTAATGATGATTCTCATGCACTTAATTGCTAAATAATTCTGATAAATTTGATAAAAAAAGTTTTAGGCCGCTTTTTTCACGAACTTTAGGCATGCACCTGTTTTATCGGAGCTTTTTACCCGTCCTTTACCTGGTTGGATTTGTTTTTTTTCACGCTTTTATACATGCGCAAAACGAATACCTTCAGTACCGATCGGAAACCAATCCCTATTACTGGAAAAACCGAAAACCCCATTCCGCCTATTGGCAGCAGGATGTACACTATACAATTGAAGCCAGTTTAAACGACAGCTCAGATATTTTGCAGGGTCAAGAGGAAATCTTGTATTTTAATAATTCGCCCTTTGAACTAACGGTCCTTTACTTTCATT
>CAWUNH010000029.1:0-9274 GCA_963923435.1 uncultured bacterium | reverse complement strand
AGCACCGTGTGAAATTGTTTACTGCACAATACATCTATTTGAACACCGGAAAAGGTTTTATATAAACAACGAATACCTGCAGTACAAAGAACGATATCGCCAATGGAACTAAATCGAATGATTAATATGTTACGAGGTGTGTTCACTAACAATCAAATTAGAATTTGAAGTATCAAATTTTCGTTTTAACCAGGTATTTAAAACTATAGAAAGTAATATCATTAAAACTCCTATATAAAAGGCTACCGATAATTGCTGATTTTCTTTATAAAGTATAATGGCCCAAATAATTCCATAAACGGTTTCTAAGTTAACGGTTAGAGTTATCGTATAAGGGCTGATGATTCGTGTAAGTTTTACGGCTTCAACAAACGGATAAACCGTACACACCAAACTAAGAATGAGCAATCCTGTTAAAGAGGGACTGTCTAAATAAAAAAAGTCGGATTTAAATTTCGAGGTAAAAATTAAATACACCGTAAGTCCGGTAAATGCGGCTAAAAGTTCGTAAAAGGTAATTATTAGAGAGGGCAGTCGCTTTGCAATAATGCCATTCCAAACCCCAAAAATTGAAGAGGTAGCAGCAGCAGCAACACCTAAAATAATACCCTTATAGTAACCGGATTCAAACGAAAAAATCATCAAAATTGCAGCAATTACTATTAATCCAATTAAAATTTCGTAAAACCGAATGCTGCGTTTGTATAAAACAGGCTCAATCAATGCAGAAAAAAGTGTGCCGGTACTAAACGAAACCATGGTAATACTAATATTAGACACTTTAATAGCCTCGTAAAAACACAACCAATGTATTAAAATTAATATACCAACAGCCGAAAGTTCCAGCATGTTTGTATACCTTATTGAAAACGTAAGGCCTTTGGTTATCATGATAATCCACAGAGCCACCAATGTTATGCCAATTCGATACCAAATTAAAGGTTCCACCGGAACGGTAATATAACGGCCTAAAATCGGTGAAAATCCCCATAGAAATACAATAAAATGTAAAAGAAGCAAAGATCGTAGCGGCACCTTCATTGTAGGAAAGGTAAAAGTAAAAATTAATGCTTAAAAATTAAGGTAAAAGCTGCACGCTTCCCACACGTTCGTATTTTTTACCATCGAGGCCTGTATAAACAACCTTGTATAAATAAACATCCTGCTTACACAATTGGTTATTAAACGTTCCATCCCAACCACTGTCCATTTGGTCGGAGTAAAAGAGTTTTTGCCCCCAACGGTTGTATACCGTTAAACTAAACTTAGTAAGTTGCTCGCCATAAACCATAAATACATCGTTTAGTCCGTCGTTATTAGGAGTAAAGCTGTTAGGAATATACGCGCTGAAATCCCGGATAACATCAATGCAGATTTCGTCTTCTGCTTCGCAGAAGTTTTGATCAATCAACCGAACTTTATAGCAATCCGAATTTATAGGGTTTATCTCCACTCGGGAACATTCCTTGCATAGCGCAGAGCCGTTGTTGTAAAACCAGCTTAGAGTTCCGTTTCCGGTAGCTTTTAAATTAACCGTTTCCCCTAAATGGTAGGCGGTATCCCGTCCGGCATTAACCAATGGCTTGGGCAAAACCTTTAATGTAACGGTAGTAACCGATCCGCAATACCCATTCCAAGATGCTTCCACTGTATATACAGTGGTAATTGAGGGTCCTGCAACCACCGATGCACCGGTAAATCCTAACAATCCAGAAACAGGAGACCAAACGTAGTAATTTCCTCCAGAAGCCGTAAGAACGGTGCGTTTTCCTGGACACACAGAAGCAGAAGGAACTGCCTTTGCCTGCGCGTAGGGCTGAACCATCACAGAATAACTGAGTTGCTGAATGCAGGCTTCCGAACCTGCGTAATTGGCTCCAAATACAGTATATTCGGTAGTGGCCTCGGGTTTTACGGTTATCAGGGTTTGGCTTCCATTTAATATTATTCCGTTCATTGGAAGCCAGGTATAAGATTGTGCTCCCGATACGGCCAGGGTCATACTGTTGCCTTTACATACAACATTTTGAGAGGCATACAATATCATGTTCGGACTGGGTTGCACCCATACCTGCAGGGTTTTGGTTCCAAAACACAATCCGTTAAATCCAGATACGGTATACGTCGTTGCAGTTTGCGGTGTAGCAATAACAGTTGGTCCGCCGGACACATTTAAATGCAAATCGGGACTCCATTGATAAGCCAGAGCTCCGCTTGCACTAAGAAAGGTTGTTTTACCCTTGCAAACCGTATATTGAGAGGCTGAACAAGCAATCGTGGGCAATGCAATTACCGAAAGGGTTGTTTGAGCCATATTTGTGCAGGAATTTAATGCACTGATAACAGTATATGTAATTGAAGTAGATGGCGTGGCTCCTACTGCCGTTCCTGTAATTGAAGACAAACCGTTGGAAGGCTGCCAATTGTAAGATGTGCCATTACCCGATACACTCAATGTGAGGGTTTGACCCACACAGAGGGTTCCCTGCTGAGGACTTAAGGTTAAATCCGGTACCGGTAACATGTTAAGTACGGCCGATTGATTTTGACTGTTGCAACCCAAACTGCTTCCAAAAACGGCATAGGTTGTAGTTACGACCGGAAAGGCATTAATGCTATTATAACTGGCTAAACTGTAAGATAATTGGGGTAACCATGAATACGTATTGGCTCCAGAGGCTGAAAAAGTTTGCAGTGCACCGGGGCAAATAAATGGATTGGGAGGATTAACGGAAATGCTGGGATTGGATATAATTGAAAAACTAACCGAGGTGCTAACCGTACAAACTCCGGATTTACCTATTAGTCCAAGCGTTGCCGGATACGTTCCCAGGGGAGGATTACCAAAAGCTGAAACTTGAGTTAGGTAGCCATTAATGGAAGATAATGAAATGTTTGAACTGGGTAAAAACGTATACTGCAATGCACCCGACGGATTAACGGTCAGGGTATTAATTGAATTGTTATAAGATTGCGAACAAATCGTGTTATGACTTAAGCTTAGCTGAATGTTAGGCGGATTTTGCACCTGAAGCGTTGTTGTAGCATTTGCGGTACATCCATTGAGTGCTCCCAATACTGTATAAACCTGAGTAATACTGGGATTTGAAATTACCGAAGCGCTCGAAAGCGCATTTAATGCAACATTGGGCGACCAGGTAAATTGAGCAGCCGTTCCAAAAGCCGATAAGGTTGCAGATTCTCCAAGACAAATTAAGCTGTGGGATTGTGTTATAGAAAGTTGAGGCAAGGGCAAAACTACCAGGGTTGCAGTTACATTATTGGCCTGACAACCCAGGGATTCTCCCTGAAGCGTGTAGGTTTGTGATGCAGTTGGATTTGCAACAGCCATATTAAACGGTGAAACCGTTAGCTGATTTCCATTCCAAGTATAAGAGCTTGCACCCGTGGCTGTATAGGTTTGAACCTGATATGGACAAATGCTGGAACTTTGTGGTGTAATGGAAATTACCGGATTGGCGATAACAGACAAGGAGGTAGTTGCAGTATGATAACAAAATCCGTTTTGGCCGGTTACTGTAAATACAGGCTGCGCGGAAATACTGGTATTGGAGGTTCCAAAAAAACCGTTGGCTGAGAGCGTACCTGTTAATTGGGCCGGAGGAAATATTGTATATGTGGTAGCACCGGAAGCCGTCAAGGAAACAGAAATGGGAGATCCGTTAATGGCTTGAGCACACAGGGTGTTGTTTGAGAGTGTTAATTGCAGGGTTGGATTAATTGCTACCTGAACCGATGCTCCCGAAGAACATCCGTTTAAGGTATTGGTAACGGTTACCGAATACGTACCCGGCTGATTGATCAATGCCACCGGACTGCCCTGTCCTGCAAATAATGGTCCGCCGGACCACACATACGATGGATTCAGCGCGTTGTGAATAAGGGTTAAGGGCGTGTTTTGTCCCGATGGAATACAAATACTACCGGAGGGGGCAATTGAAGCCGAAATAGCAGTGGTAATGCTGCTAATGGCCGTGGTCATGGTCGTGGCTGCCGCAGGAAAACAAGTGCCGGTAGTAATGATACAGGTGTATACACCGGCTACACTGGCTGAAATAATGGAACCGTTAGAGGGGCCCACAATACCGGGTCCCGACCAGGCGTAATTGGCATTTGCTGTGGTGCTGGCAATTACATTGATGGTAGGAACGGAGCAACTTAAAATTCCACTTGTAATGTTTGCAGCGGGAGCTGGAGGAGGAACACAGGAACAGGTTGGACAAGAAGCAAAGTCTCCAGGACTGGCAGAAAAACCATTTACCTGTGTAAAGGTTACAGAAGCTCCGCTAATGGTGCCAATAAAAAATCCATTGGCTAAATTATTTTTAACATAAACCATATTGCCAATGATACCAAATCCACCACCGGCAGTAGCATTAGGAAAATTAACAAGCCCTAAACTGTATTGAAAAACCCCTTGCGGACTGTAACAAGCTAAATATTGTCCACCGGCCGTAGTGGTTTTTAAAACATAAAAATTACAATTGCAATCGGTTGTTAAATCATAGGGACCTCCACCGTTAAAACCCTGTATGGTTGTTAGCAAGCCTCCGTTTCCGGTACCATCGTAAACATAAATTTGACCGGAGGCTCCTACAATATTGTAAATTTTACCTCCGCAACCACCTAAATTAACAGCAGCTCCGTTTCCGGTAGAATGTCCGGTATTGACCCAGCTCACTCCGCTCCAATACCAATAGGTACCTCCTGAAGTTGAGTAAAAGGTGGGTGATAAGGTTCCTCCGTTGATATTGGGCATAAGTGTTAACCCCGAACCAAAGGTTGGAATGTTGGTATTGGATGGATTGTTTGCTCCAAGGGGTTGAGCCGGATTGTAAAATTTAATGAATTGACTTCCATCCATGTATATGTAGGGACTTGGACAGGTAATCGGCTGGGCATTTACACCAAGGCTAATAAATATGAAAAGACTGCCTATAAAACCCAAAGGGAATTTTAGCCTCATGTTTAAAATTAAAAAAAAAATACAACTAATCAAATAAATATCTATGAATCAGACACATAAATGGGCAAAAAAGACTTTTCAGTGAGTAAAAATGTTATAAAACCGCCCCTCCACTGCCTTAATAAATTTTACATTTGAAATTGGTGGAATTTTTAAACGATTTAAATTCAGTTCAACGCGAAGCCGCAACACAAATTTCGGGCCCGGTTATGATTATTGCCGGAGCTGGTTCCGGTAAAACACGCGTTTTAACATACCGAGTGGCCTATCTTTTAAACCAGGGAATAGATCCCTTTCGCATACTGGCTTTAACGTTTACCAATAAAGCAGCGCGAGAAATGAAAGACCGTATCGGTTCTTTAATAAACGAATCCTATGCCCGTCAACTCTGGATGGGTACTTTTCATTCGGTATTTGCGCGAATATTAAGAGTTGAAGCCGATAAAATTGGCTATCCAAAACAATTTACAATTTACGATACCGAAGACAGCAAAAGTGTTTTAAAGTCTATTGTTAAAGAAATGCAACTGGATGATAAAATTTATAAGCCCTCGCTGATACTCCATCGAATTAGCGATGCCAAAAATAAATTAATCAATGCTGCGCAGTACCAGCAAAATCCAGTAAATTTTACAGAAGATTCACAAAGTAAAAAACCCCTACTGGGTCAAATTTATGCTTTATATGAAAAACGCAATTTCAAAGCCGGTGCAATGGATTTTGACGATTTACTGTTTCAGACCAATTTACTTTTAAGAGATTTTCCAGAAGTTTTACATAAATACCAAGACCAATTTCGCTACATCATGGTCGATGAGTATCAAGACACCAATTTTTCACAATACCTGATCATTAAACAATTGGCTGCACGCTTTGAAAATTTATGTGTTGTTGGAGACGATGCCCAAAGTATTTATGCTTTCAGAGGTGCCAATATTCAAAACATTCTTAATTTTAAAAAAGACTATCCCGAAGCCAAGCTTTTTAAACTGGAAGAAAATTACCGAAGCACTGTTACAATCGTGGAAGCAGCCAATGCCCTCATTGCTAACAATCAAGATCAAATTACCAAGCATGTTTTTACCCAAAACGATACCGGTTCTCCCATAATCCTCCAGCGATGCGCGTCCGACAGTGAAGAGGGGCAACAAATTGCCCATAAAATTCAGGATTATTATAAAAACGGGGTCTTGTACGATCAAATAGCCGTTTTATACCGTACCAATGCCCAGTCCCGTGCCTTTGAAGAATGGTTGCGGCGTTTGCAAATTCCTTACAAAATATATGGAGGCATTAGCTTTTACCAACGAAAAGAAATTAAAGATGTTTTGGCCTATTTCCGGCTGTGCATTAATCCAAACGATAATGAAAGTTTAAAACGGATTATTAATTATCCTGCACGGGGCATTGGTCAGAGTACCTTGGACCGAATTTTTTTAACCGCTTCGGAACAGGATTTAAGTTTATGGACCGTAGTTTCAAATCTGCAAGACTTTCAAACCGGAATATCTAAAGGAATATGCGATAAAATCGATGCGTTTTGTATTAAAATAAAATCTTTTCAGGCTCAATTGGAAACGCAATCGGCATTTGATTTGGGACAGCACATTATGGTGTCTTCCGGAATAATACCGGAATTATATGCCGATAAATCGGCAGAGGGAATTGCTCGTTATGAAAACATTCAGGAATTACTCAACGGTTTAAAAGATTTTTCAGAAAACTCAAACAGCGATTCCGAAGATTCTCCTACCACGAAAAATTTAACCCTTTCAGAATTTGTTCAAGACATTACTTTATTAACCGGTACCGATATCAATGATGCCTCGGACGATGGTTCTCCTAAAGTAAGTTTAATGACCGTGCATGCTGCCAAGGGCCTGGAATACGGCTATGTGTGTATTGTTGGAATGGAAGAAAATTTATTTCCTTCACAGCTTTCATTAAACAGCCGCCAAGATTTAGAAGAAGAACGACGCCTGTTTTACGTTGCACTGACCCGTGCTAAAAAACAAATTTTATTAAGCTATGCTGCAACACGGTTTCGTTATGGCAGTTTGCATTATTCCGAACCCAGCCGTTTCATTGACGAACTTCCCAATAACTTCATTGAACGAACTTTAAACAATTCCACCCAGCCGCTTTTAAAACCAACTCTTCAAAGCCGCGCAATTGGTCATGTGCTAGATTCCGAAAGCTCAAACCAGAAAAAATTAGTTCGGGTTAGCTCACATTTAAAACCCAAATCCAATGCTCCCATTAATATTGAATTTAATCGGCAGCTCAGCAATGGAGACCTTGTGGTTCATGAAACCTTTGGAACCGGAACCGTTCTAAACATTATCGGAGTTTGGCCGGATTCAAAAGCTGAAATTAATTTTAATCCGGGCGGTGTAAAAACCCTTTTATTGAAATTTGCGCGTTTAAAACCCAGTGATAAAATCGGGTAAAATTTTACCGGGATTTAAAATGTTTTTAGGATCAAAGGCTGTTTTTATAGCTTTCATGAGGTGCATTTGAGATTCGGTGCATACAATGGGTAAATAAGATTTTTGCACCCATCCTATACCATGCTCTCCACTGATGGTCCCACCCAGCCTTTTACACACCAAAAACAATTCTTTTATGCCTTCCGGAACTCGCAATTTCCAGTCTTCATCGCTTAAATTACCTTTTATAATATTAACGTGCAGGTTTCCGTCTCCGGCGTGACCGTAACATACACTCTCAAATCCATAACGCTGACCAATTTCCTTAACAGCCTCCAGCAATTCCGGTAAAGCCGCTCTGGGTACCACCGTATCTTCTTCTTTATAAACACTGTTGCTCTTAACAGCTTCGCCTACTTTTCTACGTATGTTCCAGAGCGTTTGTTGTTGCTCGGCAGAATCGGCAAAAAGAATTTCCGATGCACCGTGTTCGTACATTAGGGTACTAATAGATTCACAGGTACTCATGAGTACATCGGCATTAAAACCATCAACCTCAATTAGCAATAAAGCCTTCCAATGATCCTCGATGGTAAAATTGAGGTTACCATAGCGTATGCTCCATTCCATGGCCGAACGTTCCATAAATTCCATAGCACAGGGCGTTATACCGGCTCTAAAAACCGCTCCAACCGATTTACAGGCCTGAACGGCAGAGGCAAAAGGAACCAACATTAAATATTTTAGAGTGGAATGGGGAATTAGCTTGCAAACTATTTTTGTAACAATTCCTAAGGTTCCTTCACTGCCAATAAACAAATGCGTTAAATTATATCCCGTCGAATACTTAAGGGTATTGGCCCCGGTCCAAAATCGTGTTCCGTCAGCCAAAACCACCTCTAAATTTAAAATATAATCACGCGTGGTTCCGTATTTTAAAGCCCTTGGCCCCCCGCTGCTATGAGCAACATTACCCCCCATTGTACAACTCCCCCAGCTGGCAGGATCCGGAGGATACATTAAACCTTTTAATGCAACCGCTTCCTGAAATTCGTAGTTAATGACACCGGGTTCAATGGTGGCCTGCAAATTTTCGGTGTCAATATGTAAAATACGGTTCATCCGCATCGTGTTTAACACCACTCCACCGGCAACGGGTAAAGCGCCTCCACTTAAGCCGGTACCGGCTCCGCGCGTGGTTAGGGGAATGGAATGCAAATTGCAGCAACGGGCAATTTCCGACACATCCTCTGCAGATTCGGGATACACAACCAGTTCCGGTAAAAAAACTAAATCTTCCGAAGCATCGCGTCCATTTTGATTCAATTGATCGGCATCCTGATGAATTTTAAGCCCAGGCAGTGCAGATTTAAGATCCTGTAAGAACAAATCGTGTATTTTAGCTTTTGATGCCATGATCTATTAAATACAAATTTAAAACTTTATGTAGTTTTACATATTTGGATGTATATTAATTTTCATACCCATCGTGCAACCAGCGAATGTGAAATGGAAATTGTTCAGGTTTTTAATTCCGAAACCATTAAAAATTTAAAATGCTTTAGCTTTGGGTTATTACCAGAACATGTTTCGGAAGAACCTCATTGGATGCAATGGGAACACTTAATTGCCTCAAAACACTGTGTTGCTGTTGGTGAATGCGGTCTTGACAAACGGGTTTCTGCAGACCTGAATCTTCAAATTGGGTTTTTTTCAAAATGGATTGATCTGGCCATAGGGGCACAAAAACCTCTTATTGTACATTGTGTACGCGCGTTTAACGAGGTAATCAATGTTTTGCAAGACAAACAGTTTAATTTTCCTGTAATTTTTCACGGATTTAATAATTCCCCGGCAA
>CAWUNH010000028.1:0-9583 GCA_963923435.1 uncultured bacterium | reverse complement strand
TCTTAAATAAAACAAGCTAATGTATGTCACAGCATAAAATAACTCTACACAGAGTTTTTACAGCAAGTCCAGAAATTGTTTATAAAGCCTTTACAGATGCCGATGCTATGGCCTCATGGCTGCCTCCGTACGGATTTGTTTGTAAGGTTTATGCTTTGGATCTGAGGGTTGGCGGTAAATACAGCATGTCGTTTATTAATTTTAGTACTGGAAAGCGTCAGTCGTTTGGTGGAGAATATTTAGAAATTGTACCCCATCAATTCCTTAAATATACCGATGTGTTTGACGATCCAAATTTACCGGGTCAAATGATTACCAGCATTTCTTTACGTAAGGTTTTGTGTGGCACAGAATTAATTGCTACTCAAGAAGGAATACCGGATGCCATTCCGGTTGAAATGTGTTATTTGGGTTGGCAGGAAAGTTTAGAAAAACTAAAAAAATTAGTTGAAACAAAAATAAAAGACGCCTAACCTGCCGTTTCAAAAAAATAATTAAGCATTACAAGGCTACCTTCGTATGGTGTTTAATTATTTGGCCGGAAATTAAATTTACAAGCCTTAGGCATTTAACCAATACACCCATTTTAAAGAAATGCTCCGGTTAAGGGTATTCCATTTAAAAAATTCGGTTCCGGGTCCGGTGGCGGCATTCCAGTTTTGAGAAATTACAATAAACAAATCGCTCATGGGCCGGTACCTCCACTGAAAGCGGAGGTTAATGTTCGAGCGTTGAACCTGGCTGTTGTATTGCAGGTATCCGGTCAAATAACATACGGTATTAAAACTGTGCTCGGCTTTAAATCCTAACAGGCTTACAGCATTGGAACCAAAGATATTTGTAACGACTACATAATTCCAGTTTGCGCTTAGCACCCATTTGGGAAGGGCCTTTTTACCTAAGGGCGGAACTCGGTAAAACAGCTCGCCGCTGCATTCAACTTTTTGACCCGTAAAATATCCTCCGTAGGACGCCTCTCCAATTACGTATATAGGTTTGCGGTTGTTGGAGGTCCATTCGGTATGCAGGCCCCACCAAGCGTAGGAACCTGAAAAAGCAGGCAGGGCATCAAAGGGTTTAAACGGAATAAAAAGTCTTTGAAAGGAGTGGTCTACGCTTACATGCCATTGCGAAGCGTTTTGAAAACCCACATCCAGAGCGAGTTCAGATTCGGACTCGTTGATTTGATACAGGCTGTCGTAATAGCTGGAATTGTATGCCATGAGTGACCAGTTATTAATTGGGCCGCCCTTTTTAGGATACCAAATGCGTTTAATTTCGGGTTCCAGCCGCCAGTAATCAAACAAACGGATGCGGCCCGAGGTGTCAAAGTTGGCAATGCGGGGAACAAAGCCGGTACGGGCGCGGTACTGCCGGCTTACAAATTCGTGGTTCCACATCCAAAGCCAGTTTAAATCGCGGTACCTTAACCAGGTGGCGTGTGCAAATCCGCGGTTAGCCTGTAAATTTGGGTAATGCGATTTTTGTATAAAGGCTTTACCGCCCCAACGGTTATCGGCAGAGAGTAAATTGTATTCCAAACCCAGTACCGAATTAAAATCTCCGGCCGAGTCCAGTATTTGATCGTGTACGGCAATGGCTCCGGCCGTGCTGGCCTGAAATATTTTTTTTTGCACTGCGGCCACCAAATAGTTTACGGGCTTTTGCGAATTTTGAGACTGTGTAATAATATTCATTAAACCCACCCGCAGGTCGGAACCTATTTTACCGCTAAGCCTTGCGCCCCCTATAATTGCCACGGGACCTGCATCGCTTAACCCAATACGTCTGGAAAAAAATGGACGAATTTGCCTAAACCCAAAGCTTGAAAACAAGTCTGAATTTTCTAAAAAAAACTGGCGGCGTTCTGGAAAAAACAAACTAAACCGGGTGAGGTTTATTTGCTGTACGTCTACATCTACTTGAGCAAAATCGGGATTGAGGGTTAAATCTAAATTTAAACTTCGGCTTAAACCCAGTTTGGCATCCAGTCCAATTTTAGCTGAGGGCTCTTTGGTTTTAAGCGCTGCGTTTTGCACAAAATGCCCCACCGAATAAGGTATAAGCACCGCGTTTAACGTTGAGGGGGCCGTAAGGGGATGTTCAAATTCCAATGCCCGGGTAAACACCAGGGTGCTTACGTTAAAATTTCGTGGAACTCTTGCAAAATTAGATATTTCGTTGTTTTTTAAATCCATTCGGGATATATTAAAACCCCACTGCTTTTTACCGGAAATAAAACGAATGCTGTTAAAGGGTATTTTTAGTTCGGCCGTCCAGTAGCCCTCTCCAATATGGGTTTTGCTGAACCATACCTGATCCCAGGCCGTTGAAACACCAAACCCGCCACCGTTTTCAACGGTTCCTTCACGCTGCGTATTATAGGGGCTTAGCCCGAACGAAAATCCGTTTTGTCCGTCCTGAAACGGCGATAATGTTAGTACTACGCCATCGGTGTTGGTCACGCTAAAATCACGCTTTAAGCCGTTGAGCACAAAGGGCCGGTTGGGATTTCGGTTAACACAGTAAATTGCTATAAACAAGGCCCTATCGGTGTACAGGCATTTAAAATACGTAGGGCTGAGGGCCGCCGAGGTGTCGTATGGAAAATACTGAACAAAGCCGCCGTTCCAATCGTTTTCAGGAGAACGCGCAGGGCCCTGTCCCCATATACTGTCGTTTAAAACGCCGTCCAGCAGGGGTTCCTGAGCGCTTTTAAGTACCCTTACAGGAGCAAGCGATGTGCTTGTGGGGGTTTGTCCGAAGGTTTGGATAAGCATGGCAAAACCAAAAATCCAGGTTAAAAGCCTGCAACGTTTGCCGGAGTTGCACGGCCTTACTACAAATCTACACGAAGGGCGTACAGATAGGGCCATAATTTTCCGGTTACCAGCAAATGCCCTGAGGCAGAATCGTAGGCAATGCCATTCATTTCGGCAATGCCCTGAAAAGATTGATAGGCGTGTTCTCTGAGTTTTGAAAAATCAAATCGACCCACAACCTGTCCGGTTGAAGGATTTATTTTTACAACCTCGTTGCTCATCCAGATGTTGGCATATACAAATCCTTTAATGTATTCCAGTTCGTTTAAATGGGGAATGGCAAATCCGCCCTCTGTAACTTCAATTTTTTTAACCGGCGCAAAGGTTTCGGGTTCAAAGTACGATAATTCATGGGTGCCATCGCTCATTATTAAATAGCGCCCGTCGGTAGTTAGTCCCCAGCCTTCTTTATTTGGATAGCTAAAGCGTCCTTTGGCAGAAAATTTTTGGACATCGTATAAAAATCCGCTTTGATGTTTATACGTAACCTGGTAACAGGTTGAATTTAATACGGCAATACCTTCTCCAAAAAACTCTTTATCAAGTTGAGCGGTTACAGAGAATGCTCCGGAACTTAAATTTAATATGCCAATTTGAGATTTTAAATCGGGTCGGCCATCGGGAGAGCCTGTGCTTTCAATGCATTGGCCCCTGTGAACCAACAGGCCTTCGGTAAAATTTAAAATAGGATGCGAAAACGTATCCACAACCGAATAGGTTAATTGCGGTGTTAAAGAAAGCGCAGGCTCGGTATTTGCCCTTGGCTTTTGAGTGTCGGACGGACTGGATTGACAGGCCCACTGTAACAATAACAGCGTCAGGAAGTGCCAAGGTTTTACATTAAATCCCATGAGCTGCCGTCTTTAGTGTCTTTTATACGTATGCCGCCCTGCTCCAATTGTTGGCGTATGCGGTCGCTTAATTCAAACTGACGCTGGGCCTTGGCTTCTGCGCGAATGGACAATAAAATTTGCATGGCCTCGGTTAAAGCCCGGTCGGCCATAGATGCAGAGGCCGGCGGCACAAGTCCTAAAACACCGGCCATGTAGTGGGTGTATACCTCGCTAAGGCTAGTAATATTAGCTGCACTTAGTTGGGCCTTGCCCTCAGCGGCGGCATTAATAAGGGATAAGGGTTCAAACAGGGTTGCAATTAAAACGGGAGAATTAAAATCGTCGTTCATGGCATTGCGGCAACGGGTTTCAAGGCCGTCCAGGACATTGTGGTGCACTGTGCCGGGTTTAAGAGTTCCAAGGGTTTTAATACCGTTCCACAATCGCTGCAAACCTTTTTCGCTGGCCCGTAAGGCTTCGTTGCTAAAATCCAGCGTACTCCGGTAATGGGTTTGCAACATAAAAAAACGAACCGTCATTGGGTCGTAGGCTTTGTCTAATAATGGATGCTGGCCCGAAAACAATTCTTGAGGCAAAAACCCGTTTCCGGCCGATTTAGACATTCGGGTTCCGTTAACGGTGAGCATGTTGGTGTGCATCCAAAAGCGCACAGGCTCTTTTTGACAGGCTGCTTTAGACTGAGCAATTTCGTTGGTGTGATGGGTGGCCTGCAAATCCATCCCGCCACCATGAATGTCAAAAACCTCGCCCAAATATTTTTTACTCATGGCCGAACATTCGATGTGCCATCCCGGAAATCCCCAACCCCAGGGGGAGGGCCATTGCATGAGCGTTTCGGGTTTAGCTTTAATCCACAGGGCAAAGTCCAAACGACCGCGTTTTTGATCTTGTCCGTGCAATGCACGGGTATGTTCCAGAAGCTCGTCCAATTTGCGATTGGTTAAGGCCCCGTAATCCTGGGTTGTGGCGTAACGTTCTACATCAAAATAAACCGAACCCTGAACCTCGTAGGCCAGCCCTTGTTGCAAAATGGTTTTAATGAGTTCTATTTGCTCGCAAATGTGTCCTGTTGCGGTAGGTTCTATACTGGGAGGAAGGGTGTTAAAAGCCCGCATCACTTCATGAAAGCCAAGGGTGTATTTGTGTACAATTTCCATGGGTTCCAGGCGTTCTAAACGGGCCCGTTTGGCAAATTTATCATCGCCCTCATCGCGATCGCCCTCCAAGTGACCCGCATCGGTAATATTACGAACGTAGCGTACCGAGTATCCGCAGTGTTTTAAATAGCGGTAAACCAAATCAAACGATACAAAGGTGCGACAGTTGCCCAAATGAACGTCGTTGTATACGGTTGGGCCGCACACATACAGGCCTACATGCGGCGGATGCAGCGGTGTAAATGCTTGTTTTTGTCGGGTAAGGGTATTGTAAATAAGCAACTCGGACACAACCGCAAAATAAGGTAAAATTTAAATATAAAAGGCTTATAAAAAGCTCTTAAGCGCCGTAAAATCTTCAAATACGGTAAACTGAGAAGACGGCAAGCGAAGTTTATATTCGCCGCCCACAACCATCCGACCGCTGATTAAAAATGGAATTTCAGGAATTTGTTCCGAGCAAAGTTTTAAATACTCGTTTAATTCCATTTCGGGACTCGGAGCGGTAAAAATGGATAAAATTTGATGGGGTTTTAGCTGCTTGCAAATGGCCGAAAGGTCTTCAAGGGGAACGCTTTGGCCAAGATAAAAGCATTGGTGACCTCGCAGTTTAGCCAAATAATGGGCATACAATAGCCCCATTTCATGCAATTCCATTTGGGGCAAATAAAGCAATATTTTTCGGGCCTGTTGCGAGGGACGAATGGTAATGCGGTCTATGCCTACAATTATTTTTTGACGGATTAAATTGGATATATAATGTTCCTGCGCTGGATTAATTATGCCCAGTAGCCATAAATTGCCCATTTGCCTGAAGAAGGGAAATATTATTTTTTCCAGCGTGTTTTCAAATCCAAAATGAATGATGGCATTGTTCATGATTTGCTCAAACTTTGCTTCATCCAAATCCATAAGACAGAGCACCAAATGGTCTACCTGATCGCTCTCTTTGTTATAGTCGTTTAAAAACCGTTCTACCTCTTTAAGCAGCTCTGCATCGCTCATTTTAGCAATGGCAGAAATTTTAAACCCGTTGTTGTTTAACAGCGCAACGTTGATGATTTTTTTTAAGTTATAGTTGTTGTAATACCGGATATTGGTTTGGGTACGTTCGGGATGGAGAATGTTATAGCGCTGTTCCCAAATGCGGAGGGTATGGGCTTTAATTCCGGAAATACGTTCTAAGTCCTTTATGGAGTAACGCGAAGGCACACAATTTGAACAAACCAGATTGCAAAAGGTTTAAAGCCTTTGCGATTATTTACCGGGTTTCCCGTTAATGGGTTTATTTGCCGGTTTGGCAGGCGCAGGGGCAGCAGCTCCCGTTCCAGGAATTTCCGCCATGGGCATGGCATCCAGCTTCTTTTTTACCAAGGCAAAGACGTCGTCCGAAGCCTCACTGTAAAGCACGGCTCCTCCTTGAGAAGCGTTATCTAAAATGTATTTATAACCGTTTTCTTTTGCAACTTCTTGTATTCCTTTTCGGGCCTTTTTAATAATTGGGGCCATTACTTCCATTTGCTTTTTTTGGTACTCGTTTTGAGCTTGGTTTTGAAAATCCTGAATACGGCCCTGAAGCTGCTGGAGGTCCTCCATTTTAGATTTTTTTACCATTTCAGGAAGCGTTGCTTCTTCGTCTAAATACTTTTTGTATTTGGTTTCAAATTCGGTTTTCATGGCCAGCATCTCTTCTTCAAGACCTTTTAAATACTTTTGAGCTGCCTCAGTGGCAAGTTTGGTTTCGGGCATAACCGATACCAGCGAATCGAAACTAAGATGTGCAATTTTAGTTTGAGCAATTGATATGCTGCAAACCAATAACAGAGGTAACATTAAATATTTCATGGCTTGTAAAATTACTTTTTATATCCTAATAATATTAAAACATCGTCACTTTTATCATATTTTGGGTTCACGTACAAGAGGGTTAATGCCCCGCTTTTATCCAATATAAAACTAAACCCGTTTTTTTCAGCAACTGCCTTAATAGCGTTAAATACTTTATCCTGAATGGGTTTAATAAGCTCCTGGCGTTTTTTATAAATTTCACCCTCTACTCCAAATCGCTTTTTTTGAAGTTCACGAACCTCGTTTTCTTTTTCCTGAAGCTCCGATTCCCGTTTTTGCTTCATATCGTCGGTCAATAGCACGGCTTCGGCTCTAAAAATGCGGTAAAGTTTTTCAACTTCGGCAAAACGGTCTTCAAGATCCTTTTGCCATTGCATGCTTACCTTATCCAGCTCCGACTGGGCCGATTTATATTCGGGAATTTGACTTAAAATATAGTCCGAATCTACATAGCCAACTTTAGCAGTTCCCGACTGGCCAAAGAGAGGCCACGAACTTGCAAGCAAGGCCAAGGTAATATTAAATAACGCTTTCATGGTCTTATAACGTGTTATCACTGTATTTCGTATTTACAATTCTCCCATGGTGGCCCCAATTGTAAAGTGAAACTGCCCCTTGCCGTTTCCGTTATTAAGGTCGCTGCCAATTCGGTCAAAACCCCAGCCGTAATCAAAGCCAATCAGTCCAAACATGGGTAAAAAGATTCGTACCCCCAGTCCGGCACTGCGTTTTACCTGAAAGGGGTTAAAATACTTAAAATCGCTCCAACTGTTTCCGGCCTCTGCAAAAGCCAAAGCAAACAAGGTGGCCTGTGGATTCAGGCTTATGGGGTATCGCAGTTCGGTGGTATAGCGGGCCACAATTGGGTCTCCGGTTTGAGACGATACCGAATTGTCGTTGTAACCTCTTAAGGCAATAATTTCGCGGGCCACAAAATTTTGAAACCCGCTCATTCCGCCGCCGCCCATGTAAAACCGTTCAAACGGAGAATAGCCAACCGCTTTTTTGTAATACCCTAAAAACCCATACCCAACTTTCATACGAAGCACCAAGTTGCGGGCCTCCTCGCCCTCCGCTGCTTTTTTATGCGTTAACATGGTAAACCATTCGGCCGTGATTTTATATTTTTGGTATTCGATGAACTTGTAGCGTTCCGAAACACTAAGGCTTGCATAATCTTTGCCATTAAACAAAGAATACGGCGGGGTAAACTGGCTGCTTAAATTAAAATTAGAGCCTTGTTTAGGAAAAATCATTTGGTCCAATGAATTTCGGGTTAAGGAAATTGACGCATTTACATCGTTGGCAAATCCAGAATTAAAAACAAACACGTTGTTGTAACGTATCAGCTCGTAATAATTGTAATTTAAATTGGCAAACAAGTTAAAATAATTGTCCGGCCAGGCAAGGCGTTTGCCAAAACCCAGGGAGCCTCCTACAATTGACATGCTGGAACGCTTGGGGTTTGAAACCGTTTTGCCACTGGCGTCGGTGATGGTCTTGGATTCGCCTCCGGTATTAAATAACGTGTGAAATACAGAAAAGGTAAGCGAATTGGGCTTTCGGCCTCCAAGCCAGGGTTCGGTGAACGAAAAATTATAGGACTGGTAAAAAGATCCGTTGGTTTGTGCCCGAATGCTTAAACGCTGCCCATCACCACTGGGTAAGGGCCTCCAGGCTTCTTTATTAAAAAAATTACGGGTTGAAAAATTGGTAAACGTTAGGCCTAAGGTACCTATGAGCCCAATGCCGGTTTGTGTGGAACGGGTTCCTCCCCAGCCCCCGCTGAGTTCAATTTGATCGTTGGCTTTTTCTTCTACCGTATATTCAATATCCACGGTGCCATCTGCCGGATTTGGGGTTGGGACTACATTGATTTTTTCGGGATTAAAAAACCCCAGCGAGGCCAATTCGCGGTTGGAACGAATAATGTCGGAACGGCGAAAGAGCTGTCCCGGACGGGTAAATATTTGCCGGTAAATAACATGATCGTGGGTTTTATCGTTGCCTTTTACAGTAACCCGATTGATTATGGCCTGTTTGCCTTCGTGCAATAAGATGTCGTAATCGATAGAATCGCCGCGAATTGCACGCTCCTGAGCCTGCAGCTGAAAAAACAAATACCCGTCGTCCAGATATAAACTGGAAATGTCCATACCGCTGGGATTCATGTATAGCTTTTGATCCAGCTTGGATTGATTAAAAAGTTCGCCCGACTTAATGTTAAGTATGGTGTCGAGTTGGCCGGAACGGTATTTTGTGTTGCCAAACCAGTTAAAGGTACCGTATTTAAATTGCTGCCCCTCGTGCAATTTAATTTTTAACCGAACCCGGTTTGGACTTACATACCAGGCAGAATCTGATAAAACCCGGGCATCGCGGTACCCTTTTTCGTAATACTTTTCAAGCATTGCGGGGAGGGTTTTTTTTAAATTCCCCTCTAAATATTTACCCGAATTAAAAGGGTTGTACCATCTAAACCGCTTGCTGTCTTCTAATTTTCGGCGCAATTTCCAAGTGGGCAAAACCGTATTTCCCTGAATTACCACATCTTCAATTCGAACCAAAAAGCCTTTTTTTACATGAATGTAAAGTACCGAATGGGGCGTTTTTTTGGAAGGGTCTGCTTCTTGTTCTAAACGCACCTCGGTTTGTGTAAAGCCTTTGTCTTTGTAAAACTCCAAAACCGAAGCCGATATTTGGCCCAGAACATAGTCGGTTAAAACTCTGCCCTCGCTTAATTTCAGGCGGCCTCTGAGATCTTCTGCCTCCCCGCGACGAACCTCTCCTTTAAAAGCAAATTTACTAAGCCGGGGTTTTTCGGTTACCCGCAGTGTTAAATACACCTGGTTGTTTTCAATGCGATTAACCTCAAAGGCAATGGTTTCAAACAGGCCTTGCT
>CAWUNH010000027.1:0-9788 GCA_963923435.1 uncultured bacterium | reverse complement strand
CCTTCGTCGGCAGCGTCAGATGTGTATAAGAGACAGGTAATTTTCATCGGCCAAAGCCTGGTCGAGTAAATCCTGAAGTTCTTCCGTACTTTTTTCCAAGTACGGATCGCTGGGAGGTTCGGGTGAACTTATTGTTTCACTTTCGTTTAAGATTTCCGTTTCGTTTTTTTCATCAAAAACAATTCCAGCCTTTAACATTATGTTTTCGGTAGTGTAAATAGGACATAAAAAACGTACGGCCAAGGCTATGGCATCGCTGGTACGGGCATCTATTTCTTGAACCCGATCGTTTTGCATGCAAATTAGTTTTGCATAAAAAACACCCTCGGACAGGTGGTGTATGTATACCTCGTTTAATTGAATTTCAAAGGCGGATGCAAATTGTTTAAATAAATCATGGGTCAGTGGACGGCTGGGTTCCATTTTTTCAAGCGCAATGGCAATGGCCTGGGCTTCAAATCCACCAATTATAATGGGCAAGCGTCGAGTCCCCTCGGATTCAGCCAAAACCAGCGCGTAGGTACCGTTTTGATTGTTTTGGCTGTACGACAAACCTATTACATCCAGTTTAATTTTTAACATCAGCTATTTTGTGCTTTAAATTTTTGAATGGCCTCGGTTAATTTGGGCACTACCGTAAAAGCATCGCCTACTATTCCATAATCGGCCGATTTAAAAAAAGGAGCCTCTTTATCTGTATTAATTACCACAATGGTTTTACTACCATTAACTCCTGCCAAATGTTGAATTGCACCGGAAATACCAACCGCGATGTATAAATTTGGACGAATGGCAATTCCCGTTTGGCCTACGTGTTCGTGATGGGGTCTCCAATGCAGGTCTGCAACGGGTCGCGAGCAGGCGGTTGTTGCACCTAAGCATTTAGCCAGGTCTTCAATGATTCCCCAATGTTCTGGTCCTTTTAATCCTCTACCGGCACTTACAACCAATTCTGCTTCTGGAAGTGGGGCCATGGTACCAGAAGTTGTAGGTTTAGTTTCAATAATTTTAATGCTGGGTTCTGGAAATTCTAGGGATATAAAATTTGATTCGTTGGGTCCGTTTGAAAAGGATTTAATTCCTATGCTGTTTGGCAAAACCGATAAAATTCGAGTTGGAGATACGATTTCATAGGTTGCAGAGGCTTTACCTCCAAAAACTAATTTTTCAGCCTTTACATTGTTTTTTGTAAAAACAGGAACCTGGGTTATGCCACTTACCAGTCCTGCATTTAATCGACCGGCCATTAGGGGAGCCAAAGCTTTTCCGGTATAATCGTAGCTAAGCACCAATGTTTGAATGGTTTCTTTTAAACAATACGCAGCCAGTGATTTAGAAATCCCGTTGCAATCGGTATAAGACTCTAAAGATTCGCATTCCAGAATTTTATGTGCTCCGGCATTCCAAAGACTTGTCTTTTGATTGCTTTCTAATTTTCCGGTAATTACCCATACCGATTCCTGAGTTTGATCGGCACACAAGCGTGCAAAAGAAATGCTTTCGAGTGCATTTTTTTTAAGGGATGCTTTTCGAATATCGGTATATACTAAGATGGCCATGTTAAATTACTTTAGCGTTTGTATGAAGTTGGTTTACTAATTCGTCGAGTTGTTCCTCTGTAAAGTATTTGCATTCCGAACGTCCGGGATTTAAATCAAATTTAAGGGTATGTCCTTTGGTATCCGATGGATTTACAGCTATTACCTGTAGGGGTTTTGTACGAGCAGCCATAATGCCACGCATGTTGGGTATGCGTTGTTCGGCCATTCCTTTGGCACAACTTATTACGGATGGTAGGGGACACAAAACACGTTGCGTTCCACCATCAATTTCGTATTCCAATTCCAATTGTTTAGGATCTTTTACATCCAGTTTAACAGCATAACTTACATAGGGTAGGTTTAAAATACCGGCTAAGATTCCACCTACAGCGGAACTGTTGTATTGGATGGTTTCTTTTCCGGTTAAAATCACATCGTAAGGATGCTCTTTTATAAAATTGGCAATATGCTGTGCCACATCAAAGGGATCATTAGCTGAGGTGTCCAGGCGAATGGCATCATCGGCGCCCAAAGCCAATCCTTTGCGTAAGGTGGCTTCGGTTTCTGAGGTTCCAACATGTATAATGGTAACCTGCTGGGCGATACCTTGTTCTTTTAGCTCTATGGCACGAACCAAAGCATACCATTCATCGTAAGGATTAATTATATAGGTGACTCCCTGCGACTGAAATTGAGTTTGGTCTGCTGTAAACTGAATTTTAGTGGTAGTGTCCGGTACATGGCTAATGGCTACTAAAATTTTCATAGGATGTATTTTTTATGGGTTAGACCGCTGCACGAATGATGTTTAATGCACCGCCCGCTTTAAACCATTCAATTTGCTGCGCATTGTAACTGTGTTTAACATCAATGGTTTCGGTACCGGAATCCGAGTGTGTAATTTTAATTTGCAGACTCTTACCGGGTTGCATTTCATTTAAACCGATCACCGATATGCGGTCGTTTTCCTGTATTTTATGATAGTCTTCGGGTTGAATAAAGGTGAGTGCCAACATGCCTTGTTTTTTTAGGTTGGTTTCGTGTATCCGGGCAAAAGATTTTACCAAAACCACTTTAACACCTAAATGACGGGGTTCCATGGCAGCATGTTCACGGGATGAGCCTTCGCCGTAATTTTCGTCGCCTACGACTATACTGCCGATGGATTTGGCTTTATAAGCACGCTGAACCTTTGGTACAGACTCATAGGCTCCGGTTAGTTGGTTTTTTACCAAGTCGGCTTTTTGGTTAAAAGCATTAATTGCTCCAATGAGTAAATTATTGGAAATATTATCCAAATGACCTCGGTATTTTAGCCAGGGACCTGCCATAGAAATGTGATCGGTGGTACATTTTCCTTGGGCTTTTATTAGCAGCAACAAGTCGTTGTAATCTTTGCCATCCCAGGCAGGAAAAGGGTCTAACAACTGAAGACGGTCCGAATTGGGTTTAACATTAACCTGAACTATAGACCCGTCGGTTGCAGGGGCCTGATAGCCCGAGTCTTCAACCGCAAAGCCCTGGGGCGGTAATTCAAAGCCCTTTGGAGGATCCAGGTGTACCGGTTTTCCTTCCGAATTAATTAATGAGTCGGTTATGGGATTAAATCCAAGGTCGCCTGCAATTGCAAGTGCGGTTACAATTTCGGGCGATGCAACAAAAGCGAAGGTGTTTGGATTACCATCAGCCCGTTTGGCGAAATTTCGGTTAAACGAATGTACAATGGTGTTTTTTTCTTGTTTTTCGGCCCCCATGCGATCCCACATTCCAATACAGGGACCACAGGCATTTGTAAATACCGTTGCGCCAATTTTGTTAAAGGTGTCTAAAAAACCATCCCGTTGTATGGTATACCGAATTTGTTCAGATCCAGGGTTGATCATAAATTCGGCTTTTGAAACCAGTTTTTTTTCTGAAACTTGTTGCGCCAATGAAACAGCACGGGAAATATCTTCGTAGGAGGAATTGGTGCAGGAACCAATTAAACCGGCTTCTATTTTTAAAGGCCATTGGTTTTTTTCTGCCAATTGTTTTAATTGCGAAATAGGAGTTGCCAAATCCGGTGTAAAAGGACCGTTAACGTGCGGTTCAAGGCTGGATAAATCAATTTCTAGCACTTCGTCAAAATAGTGGTTTGGATTTTGATACACTTCTGAATCCCCGCAAAGATGTTCTTTAATGGCATCCGCAAGCTGCGCTACTTCAGCTCTTCCGGTAGCTTTTAAATAGCGGCTCATGCTATCGTCGTATGAAAAGGTTGAAGTTGTAGCCCCCACCTCAGCTCCCATGTTGCAGATGGTTCCCTTTCCGGTACAACTCATGTGTACCGCCCCTTCTCCAAAATATTCAATAATTTTATCTGTACCGCCTTTAACCGTTAACATACCGGCTACTTTAAGTATAACATCTTTTGGACTGGCCCATCCGTTTAAGGTGCCTTTCAAGTGCACTCCAATTAGCTTGGGCATTTTTAATTCCCAGGGCAATCCGGCCATCACATCGCAGGCATCTGCACCACCCACTCCAATGGCAATCATTCCCAAACCTCCGGCGTTAACCGTGTGGGAATCGGTTCCAATCATCATGCCGCCGGGAAAGGCATAATTTTCCAATACTACCTGATGAATAATACCGGCACCCGGTTTCCAAAACCCAATACCGTACTTATTGGAAACGGAGGATAAAAAATCATAAACCTCGCGGCTTTCATTTTGGGCAAACTCCAAATCTTCGGAGGCCCCTTTTCGGGCCGTAATTAAATGATCGCAATGAACCGTTGATGGAACAGCAACCTGGGATCTTCCGGCCTGCATAAATTGCAATAAAGCCATTTGGGCCGTTGCATCTTGCATGGCCACGCGGTCGGGTCTAAAGTCTACATAAGAAGCGCCCCGTTCGTATACTTGAACAGGTACTTCGGGATCCAAATGCGTGTATAAAATTTTCTCAGCCAGTGTTAAGGGTCGGTTTAAGACCTTTCGAGCAGCTGCAATTTTGGAGGGCATACGTTGGTACACCTGTCGGATCATTTCAATATCAAAAGCCATAAGTTTTTAAAAGTGTACAAAAGTACCAAATTGTAAGAAATACAGTAATAAAATCGTTAGGATTTTCGGCTTTGCTGCAAGAGCCAAAAATCCAGAACAACCATTGCGGTCATGGCCTCAACTACCGGTAAAACCCTTGGTAGTACACATACGTCATGTCGGCCCTGAATTTGAATTTGGGTGGGTGTTCCGTCTTTAGTTACCGTGTCCTGAGGTTTTTGAATACTGGAAATGGGTTTAAAATAAGCCTCCATTAATAGAGGCATACCATTGCTAATGCCTCCCTGTATACCACCGGAATGGTTGGTTTTGGTGGCGATTGTACCGTTTGAGCTTGTGTAAAACACATCGTTGGTTTCGGAACCCAACATCGAAGCCTGCCCAATTCCGTCTGAAAAGGAAAGGGCTTTTACCGTAGGAATGCTAAAAATGGCCTGTCCCAATCGGGCTTGTAATTTGTCGAATACAGGTTCACCCAATCCGGGTGGAATTCCCGTTACCTTACACCGAACCCGTCCTCCTAAGGTATCTCCTTGCATTTTGCATTCTTCAATAAGATTAAGCATATTGTTCCATACCTCAGGCTCCGGGCAAACAGGGGTGGAATTGTTTTGTGGAAAATCCCATGCGTCTTTGCATTGGATGGTTCCAATTTGTTGAATCCAGGAATGTACCGTTATTTGCTTAGTTTTTAATACCTGTTGGGCCATAGCACCGGCCACTACCCTCGAAAGGGTTTCGCGTGCAGAGCTTCGACCACCTCCGGATTTGGACTGAATACCGTACTTGCTTAAATAGGTAAAATCGGCATGGGAGGGTCGAAAGGTATCTGCTAAATGTTGATAATCCTTGGGTTTTTGATGGGTATTCCAAATTAAAAAACCAATGGGACTTCCCAAACAAAGGCCGTTTTCGATTCCGGACAATAACACCAGTTCGTCGGGTTCCATGCGGCTGGTGCTGTAGGCCATCGTGTTGGCTTTTCTTCGATTTAATTCTGTTTGAAGGGCCTCTACATTAATTTTAAAACCCGCCGGCATTCCTTCAATTATACCACCTACGGCCGATCCGTGGCTTTCACCAAAACTGTGCAGTTTAAATAATTTACCAAATGTATTGGACATTAGTGTATTTTTTTTCTGTAAGTATAGGTTTCTAAACGATACGAACCAAAACAACCCATTCCGCCCGGTATATTGGAATACACCATAACCGGGTCGGCAAAGGGGTTTCCATTGGTTTCAAAGGCTTGTTTTAAACTAGAATGGTACTTGTAAAAAGCGGCGTCGCATTGTAGGATACTCAGTTGAGATTTTAAAATTAAATTAAGTGGAAGAGTATCGTAAAAATAAGTATTCACCTCTTGTGTGGCCTGAAAGGATTTTCTTTTCAATATACCCTCTTCTTCAAAATTTGATAAATACGATCCGGGTGATATTAAACTGTCCAGAGGGCTTTCGATGTTGTTGGAGTTAAATAATAGGTTAGAAAACATCAACCCCAAACGGTTGTATTCATTGGGTGAGCCTTTTAAATACGCTCGAACGGTTAGGATTTCTTGATTTGATTGATATACACCGGTATTGATGGAATCGCATAAAATTTTTTCTAGAGGAACCTGTGTTGTGGCGGTAATAATACCAAAGGTAGAGGTAATTACGGTTAAGGTATAGGTACGTCCAGACCGTATAAAGCCCACTGTATCATCCGAGGCGGTATAAATAGATTGAGTGGGATCAAAGTTTAATTCAATGCTTCGTTGTTCGCTTTGTATTCGAACCTGAGCATCGTTAACAATGGGTTTTTTAAATTGGGTACTGTCTATACCAAATCGGCCAACACTTAAGGTAATGCGCACACTGAGTTGGGGCTGATCCGGGCTGATAAAACAGGTAATTACCGGTTTTGGCCCAGATTCGGGAATTTTTATATCGGCTTCTTTAGTACATGTGCTGAGGCTCCAAATAATAATAATTGCTATGTATATGTATCGGATCATTTTAAAATCGCCAGGAATAACTAATGCTTGGAATAAGGGGAAATAAAGATACTTGCATAAGCTTGTCAGAACCGTCGGATTGCGATTCGATGTAATAAAAAAACGGATTGTACCGATTGTAAGCATTGTAAATACTAAATTCCAGGGTACGAACCCCATAGACTAATTTTTTGCTAAATTGAAATCCAAGGTCCAAGCGGTGGTAAGCACCCATTCGATACGCATTGCGCTGTTGACCGTAATCTTCAAGTCCCCAACCGGAAAGAATTTGGTTTACACCTCCTGCGGCCGGACCATAGGCAGAATACTGAGAAGGGTTGAAGGTGGAAATTGGTAAGGTTATGGCATTTCCGGTGCCATATACCCAGGTAGCCGAAAATTTAAAAGATTCGTTAAATTTAAAAATACCCACTAACGAAAGGTCGTGCCTTCGATCGTATCGAGGAAAAAAAGCTTTTCCAAAATTTAAATCCCTAAAGGTAAATTGCGTCCAGGAGAGGGTGTAACCAATCCATCCATTAACGCGACCCTGCGATTTTCGTATTAAAAACTCAGAGCCATACGATGTTCCATTTCCGGAGGTTACTTTATTTTCCCAACTTGAATTGGAGTTGTTAAACGAACCAATAACATCGGAAAAAAAACTGGCTCCGTCTTTATATGCAATTACATTGTATAAAAATTTATAATACCCTTCCCAACTGCATTCAATTTGCTGATTAAAAAACGAGCGGCTTATACCAGTTGCAATTTGGTCGGAGCTCATGGAACCTACTTTTTCGGTGGCGGGAACCCATAAATCGGTTGGTAATCCGATGCCCGAATTGGATAAAAGATGTAAATACTGGTTCATTCGGGCATAAGAAATTTTAAGGGCCCAAAGACTATCCAATAAATACCGTGCCGAAAGTCTGGGTTCAGGATTAATAATCCATTGTTTTTTTAATTGATAACTGGATTCTCTAAATCCAATGAGCATTCGTATTTTTTTTGACAGCGTCCAGTCGTCCTCAAGGTATAGTCCCGATTCAAGGGCTTCAAACAGAGTAAACTGGTTTATATTGGAATTAAGCAGTCCTTTAACCGAAATGGCCTCGGGTGTAAATTGATGGTAGCAACTTTGTAATCCAAACCGAATGTGATGTTTAGAAGAGGGAAGGTAATCGGCACTTATTTTAATACCGTAATCTCTGATTCCAGATTGGTATAATAAACTAAACGTATTGCTCGGATCTTTAAAAATACTGCTGATTTGATAGGTGTAATCTGAAAAAATCAATGAGGAATTAAGGAATAGTTGCGAATTAACCACATGGTTCCAACGCAGGGTCATGGTTTTGTTTCCCCAGTCCAAACTGTTTGAATTTGAACTTCCGTCGTTAATTTCTTTTATATTAAAGTAAAACCGATCTCTTCCCAAATAACCGCTTAAAAACAATCGATCTTTGGACGTGATGCGGTAATCTGCTTTTGCGTTTAAATCGTAAAAATAATAGCCTCCCTTTGCATATTCTGGTAAAAAGGGATACACCAGTGCATCTATGTAGGTGCGACGGGCAGAAATTAAAAACGAACTTTTATTTTTAATAATGGGCCCCTCTAAATTCAATCGGGAAGAAATAATGCCAATACCGGCATCGCCATGCAAGGTTTCTTTATGACCGTCCTTCATTTGTATATCAATGACCGAAGAAAGTCGCCCACCGTAGCGCGCTGGAAATCCCCCTTTGGTGAGTTCAATGCTTTTAAGCGCATCGCCGTTAAACAAGGAAAAAAAACCAAACAAATGGCTCACGTTATAAAGGGTAGCATCGTCTAAAACAATCAGGTTTTGATCCGGACCACCACCTCTAACATAAATTCCATTATTGCCTTCTCCTGATTTTTGAACACCCGGTAACAGCTGTATAACCTTAAGTACATCTTTTTCACCGAAAAGCGCCGGAATATCCTTTATTTGAGATACCGGAATATCAATTTTACCAAGCTGGGGACTTTGAACCACACTTTCGCGGGAGCTTTCAACAATTACTTCGTTAAGTTGTCCGGCAGATTTTAAAAACACATCCAGGTTTAATGGACTGGATTTTAAAATACAAAGCTCAAAGGCCTGGTAGCCTACAAATTGAAAACAAACATAGATGCTGTCTGCATTTGGTAAATTTAATGCATAATAGCCATAGGCGTTACTTTCTGTGGAAATACGGTGGGTTTTACTATAACATACCACTCCCGGTAAATGTTCCTGACTGCCATTTTCCATGATATACCCGTGCAATACCCGCTGTGAAAACAATGTACCGGTAATAAAAGTCATTAAAAAAAATACCAAACAACCTATGTTTTTCATGCTCAAACCAATACCTTCGTTTTGTAAAAATACATATTTGAATGCCCAAAATGTTATTAAAAAACATTGCCCGTTTATACGGCACATATCCTGGAACGGACCTACAAAAGGGCAATCAAATGCAAACAATTCCTGTAATGGAACAGGCCTGGCTGTATGCCGAAAACGGTCGCATCCAGCAATTTGGACCAATGCAAGAACAGCCGGATTTTAATTTATCCGGGCTGGAGGTAGTGGATTGTGAGGGCGTTTCGGTATTGCCAGGATTTGTTGACGTTCATACCCATTTGGTGTTTGCTCGGCACCGTGCACACGAATTTCAAAAACGATTAAAGGGTTGGTCGTATCAGCAAATAGCTCAGGAGGGTGGGGGTATATTAAATTCTGCCAAATACATTAAGCAAGCAAGTGAATCGGAGTTGTTTCAAAGCGCCTGGGAGCGTTTGCAAGAGGTTATTGCCAGCGGCACCTGTGCCATTGAAATTAAAAGCGGATATGGACTCGAATGGGAACAGGAATTAAAAATGTTAGGGGTAATACAACGCCTTAAAGAACAAAGTCCCATACCTGTAAAAGCAACTTATTTGGCAGCCCATGCGGTTCCGGCGGGATGGCAAACGGAAACCTATGTTGACTTTGTTGTAAAAACTTGCCTTCCAGAGCTTGCGCGTTTAAAATTAGCCGATTATGTTGATGTTTTTTGCGAAACCGGTTATTTTAATGTTGAGCAATGCCGTAAAATTTTAACTACTGCACAATCATTCGGATTTTCAGCCAGATTGCATGCCGAACAATTAAGTCATACCGGTGGAATTGCTTTGGGCACCGATATTATGGCCCGATCGGTAGAT
>CAWUNH010000026.1:0-10455 GCA_963923435.1 uncultured bacterium | reverse complement strand
GTGTCGGAGGTTTCGAGACTTCGCTCAAAATCAGCCAAAGCTTTGGATAACAAAAGGGCATTTGGAGCCTCTCCGTATATTTTATAAAAGGCCTCACGGTAAATGGGATGGGATTTGAGTCTGCGAATGGCACTGCTCAGGGGCAAATCCATTTCCAGAGGGTTTGAAATAGGCCCTAATGCTTGCATTTCCAATGTTTCAGCGCGTCCATCCCAAAAATAGGAGGTATGTTCTGCTAAATTCATGGCACTGGGTGTGTTGCGGTTTCCCAGACGACCCTGAACACCCTTACTGGTTATACTGGTATCTGCAAATGCAAATTGAGGAAGATGACAACTGGCACAACTCACACTGGAATCTCTTGAAAGTAAGGGCTCATTAAACAAAGCGGCCCCCAGTTCCTGCGAATTGCTATAAACTACAGTGTTTTGTTTAGGATGGCACTGCCACAACAACAGCACTAACCCGATTTTCAAAAAAACACGCATAATGAGGCAAAAATAGTACTTTTAAGTGTACTCGAATTTAGTATGTTTAGGTTAAGTTTTAAGGAATTAAACGCCCTTTTTGGTTGGCTTGTGTTGATCTTGGTGTGGTTTTCAGCACAGCATTTATGTGGGCTTGCAGTGTCTTTTTTTGTTCCCAATGAACGGGTGTTTGGCATAATACCACGGTTAATTCACAGCGCAATGATGGTTTTTATGATACTAACACCCTTGCTTTTATTATATTTTAAAAAAACTAAAAATTTTGGTTTACCAAAGGGTTTGTTTGACGGAACCCCATTTCCTGCACAATTGTTTTTATGGACGCTGATTCTGTGGGGACTTCTCTCATGGGGTTTGTTGCTTGTTTTAAAACTGTTTCACGGTAATTCCTGGACCTGGTCTTATAGCGGATCTTTGTGGTGGTACAGTTTTTTTTATTGGCTGCTAACCATGCCGTTTCAAACTCTTTTTGAAGAACTTGTTTTTCGCTATTGGTTAAACGCTGCAATTAGTCAATTAACCAAAAAGCAAGGGTGGTCTATTTTTTTAACGGCTTTGATTTTTGCATTGTTGCATACCGGCAATTCCGAATTTAATGCGCATCCCTGGCTTGGAATTTTTATGTACTATGTTTTAAATGGATTGTTTTTAGGGTATTGCTTCTACCAATCCGGTTCCCTGGTTGTTTCCTGGGCCATTCATCTGATTCATAATTTATGTGTGGTTACGGGGGTTCAGTATCCCGAAGCATCGATTCAAGGTTCAACGCTTTGGCAAGCATCCGCTTCGGAATCCATTATACTAGTAGGACTGGTTACAATTTTTCAAATGCTTTTATTTATAGTGGTATTTAATTCCAAACGCTTTAAATTGTATTATGAACCCGTTAAAATTTAAAATTTTAAAGTTAATTTTTCTTTTTGGGCTGGTATTGGGAATTCAGCCCCATTTATTTTCGCAAAAGGCATATACCAGTAAAAATAAAAGAGCTGTAAAGCGCTTTGAAGCAGGAAAAAAATGCTTTGATGCACGCAATGACCGGCAGGCCGAAGAATTTATGCATGAGGCCTTGGAATTTGATTCTGCTTTTGCGGAGCCTTATATTTTAATTTCTGTATTATGCCGCGAACAAAACCGCTTAAACGAAGAACGGCTTGCGCTTGAAAAAGCATTAACCATTGCACCGGAATTGTACACAGAAAACTATTTCAGATTGGCAGAATTAGAAATGCGAAATGCCCAGTATGCCAATGCCAAAACACATTATTTGCGCTTTTTGTCTTATCCCAATCAAAATAAACAAGATTGTTCGGAGGCTCAATTTAAGTTAAGCTGCGTGGATTTTGCTTTAAAAGCCTTAAAAAATCCTCTGAAGATTGAATTTGCAAATTGCGGTCCTGAATGGAATTCTCCATTAAACGAATATTTTCCATCACTTTCGGCCAATGAATCGCAATTAATTTTTACACGCCGATTAAATTGTTCAACCTGTTACAGTCCCTATCAAGAAGATGTGTTTTTATCACAACGTGATGCAATGGGCCAGTGGAACGATGCCCGTAAAATTCAAGAACTTTCAAGTTCAGGCAACGAAGGGGCTCCCTGCATTTCCTCCGATGCGCATTACATGTTTATCACCGTTTCTCAGGAAATTGATGGTTTGTATATGGGAGGAAAATCAAAAGGATTTGGCAGTTGTGATATATTTTTTACCCGAAACCAAAACGGTGTTTGGACCAAACCAATTAACCTGGGTTCGTCCATTAATACCGCTGCCTGGGAGAGTCAACCTTGCTTTAGCAGCGATGGAAAAACACTGTATTTTTTAAGAGGCAAACCCCAACGAAACGGATCGGTTAGGGAAGTGGATATTTATACCAGTTCGCTGGACTCCAGTGGTCAATTTTCTATTGCTCAAAAACTTCCTGCAATCATAAATACCGATCGCGATGAACAATCTGTTTTTATTCATCCGGACAATCAAACACTCTATTTTTCAAGTAAAGGACATCCGGGAATGGGTGGATTTGATATTTTTTTATCACGAAAACAGCCGGATGGAACCTGGTCTATCCCGCAAAATTTAGGGTATCCGATAAATACGTCCATGGACGAAAACAGTTTAATTGTATCTCCCAGTGGAAGAGAGGCTTATTTTGCCTCCGATCGGGAAGGAGGCTATGGTGGGCTCGACTTATACCGGTTTCCATTAGACGAATCTATTAAACCACAAAACATAACCTATGTAACGGGTCGTGTATTTAATGCCAAAACAAATGAACCATTAATTGCAGATCTTGTTTTAACCCATCTTGAAAGTCAGAAAACTGCAGCAGAATTGCAATCAGACGCCAAAGGTAATTTTTTAGTGACCCTCACCTCGGATAAATCTTATGCGATACAGGTTAAAAAGAAAGGGTATTTGTTTTACAGCGCTCATTTTTCTTTAAAAAACCAAACAGCAGATTTTACAAAGCCCTTTGTGTTGGAGGTGCCTTTGGTTCCAATCGACACCGGTTCTCGGGTAGCCCTTAGAAACGTGTTTTTTGACGTAAATCAGTTTAAATTAAAACCCGAAAGTAAATCGGAACTTAATGTGCTAATAGAGTTTTTAAAATCCAACCCCTTGGTTAGTATAGAAATTAGCGGTCATACCGACAATGTTGGAGATAAAGCCGCGAATATAAAATTATCGGAAGAGCGTGCCCGGTCGGTTTACCAGTATTTGGTTTCCGAAGGTCAGATTTCTACCGCTCGTTTGTCTTACAAAGGCTATGGCGAGTTACGTCCACTTGTATTAAATGACAGTGAACTGCACCGTGCAGAAAATCGCCGAACGGAATTTAAAATTGTTAAATCCAATTAGAACAATGGCTAAGTTTCCAGCGATGTAATATATACAGCCGAAACAGCAAACGTTTTTCGGATAATTTTTGAGGCGGTTTATTATAAAGCTTCTTTTTGTTTACAAAATCAAAATTGCAATCCAGCAATTCTGTTTTCCAGTTTTTCCAACTTAAATCAAACCACTGTTCAAAGGGGGTTTCAAATCCTTTTTTATCCATACGATGGTAAATTTCACTTGGAATATTGTTTTTAAATGCTTCGCGCAATACATATTTTCGAATTCCATTTTTAAATTTTAAGGCATCGGGCAAACTTAATGCAAATTCAATTAAATCCGAATCGTCGCTAAACGGAACCCTGCTTTCAACACTATGCCACATGCTGCATCGGTCTTCGCAACGTAAAAACGAAAACAAACGGGAAGTGCATAAATCTTGAAGTTGCGCTTCGGTAACGGTTTTTTTAGAAGGGTTTTCGGGTCTTGCCGAATCAATAAAAGCGGGTTTTAAATAATGATATTCCGGATGGTAATTTAATTGGGATTTAATAAACTCTTTACTAAAAAAAAGAGAGGGATATTTAATGGATTTTCCGGATTGAAACATGTGTTTTAGCGCACTCCAAACCTTTAACGAGCGAATGAGTTGATTCCAGTACAAATAAAAATAATGGTCGTAGCCAGCAAACAATTCATCGGCCCCTTGTCCGTCTAAAACAACTTTTATCCCATGCTCCCGCACCGATTTCATTATGCAAAATTGCGCGTAGGTGCTAGTGTCCCAAATCGGTGCATCCAGTGCGTAAAGCAATTCATTTAAGTGCTTGTTAAAATCATTTAATTGAGGTTCTACCGAAACGGCATTAACACGAAGGTTTTTTGATGCTGCTTGTGCAAATTTCCATTCGTCTGCAGAAGATCCGGTAAACCGTGCAGTAAAACAATTTAAAGAGTCGGCAGGTTCCGGGCTAGCCGCATCCATAACCCGAAGAATGATGGAACTGTCTAATCCTCCACTTAAACAGGTGGCCAGAGGAACATCGCTTCGCATGTGCTGGTGAATGGAAGTTTGAACCATTTCTTGGGTTTTAAATAATAAGCGTTCACTTAAATCGTAGGTTTGTGAGGGTTTTAAGGGTTTGGTATAGTCCTGCGATAATACGTCATGGGTTTTAAGATTGTATTGGGAATAGGTGCCGGGTTTAATTTCGCTTAGCGAATTAAAAAAGGTATATGATTTAGACTCCGGAGCTCCATTTAAAACATACTGCTTAAGCGCAGTATCGGACGGCTCCGCCGAAATTAGCTTGGTTTGTGTAAATGTTTTTTGTTCGCTTGAAAAATAAAATGCTTCTGGAGTATTAATAAAATACAAGGGTTTAACCCCCAGTTGGTCGCGGCAAATGAATGCATGTTGTTCTTTTAGGTCCAGTAACACAAAAGCAAACATGCCTTTAAATTTTGAAAAGGCAAGGGTATTCCAGTAAGCAAAGGCCTGAATTACTACTTCGGTATCGCTTTGGGTTTGAAAGCTTATTCCCTTTTCCTGCAATTGTTGTTTAAGCTCTATGTAGTTGTACAGTTCGCCATTATAGGTTATCCAATAGCGGTTTGTGGTATCGCACATGGGCTGGTGACCGCCGCAACCGGTTTCGATAATGGCTAAACGCCGGTGGGCCAGTCCGCATGAAAAGAATTTGTCGGTAATTTCAAATTTGCGTGAGGGTAAAAATGTATAATCCTTACTTGATTTTGGTTGAATCTCATCGTAAAACAGATTTGGCTGAGGTTGATTGAAATTAAAAAACGCAAATCCATCTCCGTCGGGCCCACGGTGTTTAATAACGCGATTGGCTTTTTGAAGCCATAGCTGGGTTGATTGAGAAGACCCCGATTTTAAAAAATACCCGTTGATGCCACACATTGCGTTAAGGTTGCCACATGAAAACACGGTTTCGATTTCTGTAGGCTTCCAGATTTTTGTCAGTAAGCAGTAAAATAAAATCGATGCTTGGTAAAATTCCCAAACCGCCTCCCAGGGTGGCCATGTAAACAACCGGAACATAGGGGGAGGTACCCAAATAAACGCGGTGTATGCCGGTAATTCCAAAAGGAAACGGAAATGCCAGGCTGGCAGCAACCATGCGTTTAACGGAACGGTTTATTTGACTAATATGTTGAAAACCCAACATCCGGCTGTGGCGCAATGAATCTGTAAAAAGGCTTTGGGTATCGGAGGGATTAAACCCTATTGCCATTAAAGAACCGGATAAACCAATGGCCATTAAAATACATACCGTCCAGCGCATGCTAATCGTAAATATAATGCAAATAAATGGGACTTATAAAGTCTAAAAAACGTACAATATTTAATAAATTCGCAAAAAAAAGTTGTGACATTAATAACAAGCATCTCCGGAATCAGAGGAACCATTGGCGGAAGCCCCAAAGAACATTTAACCCCACCGGATATTGTAAAATACACCTCGGCCTACGCGCATCTTATTCAAGCTGAATTTACCGGACAACGCTGTAAAATTGTTTTAGCCCGCGATGCTCGAATTAGTGGAGAAATGTTGCATCAAATTGTATGTGGGACCCTAATGGCTTGCGGCATGGACGTATTAGATCTGGGTTTGGCTACAACGCCCACGGCGGAGATGGAGGTCATGCATCAAAAGGCCCATGGGGGAATTATTTTAACAGCCAGTCACAATCCAAAACAATGGAATGCCTTAAAACTTTTAAATCAAAAGGGGGAGTTTATCAGTTCGCAACAGGGACAAAAGTTGTTGGAATTGGCAGAAAGCATGGAATTTACCTATGCCGGTATTGATGCGCTGGGGCAATACCATCGGGTTGAAAATGCGCTTAAACGACATATAGAAGCTATCATAAACCTTCCCTATGTAAACCGCGATTCCATTCGAAAGGCAGGTTTTAAAATTGTAATTGATCCGGTAAATTCGGTAGGCGCTACAGCGGTACCGGAATTATTAAAAGCGCTTGGTATCAACGAATTTAAACTCATACACGATACCGTTAATGGCGAATTTGCTCACAATCCGGAACCCTTGCCGGAACATTTAACGGATTTATCAGACAGCGTAATTAACAGCGGAGCCCATTTAGGAATCAGCGTGGATCCCGATGTGGATCGATTGGCCTTTGTGTGTGAGGATGGGAGCTTGTTTGGTGAAGAATATACGTTGGTAGCCGTAGCTGATTTTATGCTGCGTCATTTTCCAGGTACAGCCACAGTCAGTAACTTATCGAGTACCCGTGCCCTGGCAGATATAACCCTAAAGTCGGGATCAAGCTATTCGGCCTCTGCGGTGGGCGAAGTAAATGTAGTGGAAACCATGAAACGCACAGGGGCTAAAATTGGAGGAGAGGGAAATGGGGGAGTTATTGTATCAGATTTGCACTATGGCCGAGATGCATTGGCGGGCATAGCATTGTTTCTTTCATGGTTATCGGATTTAAAACGCCCCCTTTCGGAGGCAAAAAAGTTATTACCGGCTTATAGTATGTCCAAACAAAAAGTGGATGTACATTCCGGTATCGTATTGGAAGACATTTTAAAGAGTATTTCAAATCAGTTTAAAAATGAACCACAAAACACAAGCGACGGCTTAAAAATTGATTTTAAAGATGCTTGGGTGCATTTACGAAAAAGCAACACGGAGCCCATTATACGAATTTATACCGAAGCCAAGGAATCAAAACAGGCAGATGCACTGGCACAAGAATTTGCCGACCGAATTCGTAAAGCGGCTGAATTAACCTGAATGCGTATTTTTGTACCATGACCGTTTATTTAGATAATGCTGCCACAACACCGGTGGATCCTGTGGTTATTGACGCCATGTGGCCGGTTATGCAACATGAGTTCGGAAATCCTTCCTCCATTCATCAGTTTGGGCGTAAAACCAGAAATTTAATTGAGCAATCTCGCAAAACCATAGCCCGACTGTTGGATGTGGCACCCTCCGAAATTTTTTTTACCAGTGGAGGTACCGAGGCAGATAACATGATTCTTCGGCAATGTGTTCCTTCCTTGGGTGTTCAACACATTATTACAGCATTAACGGAACATCACGCGGTAGAACACACCGCTAAAGTTATGGAAGAACAGGGGCAGGTCCAGTTGCATTGGGTGCAAACGGATGCCAAGGGGAATGTGGATTTAAACCATTTAGAATCATTGCTAAAAAAACATTCAAAGGTGCTTGTTTCTCTCATGCACGCCAACAATGAAATCGGAACCTTGTTGCCTTTAACAGAGGTGGGGCAATTGTGCGAAACATACAACGCTCTGTTTCATTCCGATACCGTTCAAACCATGGGGCATTATGCCTTAACCCCCAAAAAGGACAAAGTTCATTTTATGACCTGTGCGGCACATAAATTTCATGGACCCAAAGGGGTTGGTTTTTTATACATGGATTCTCAACATAAAATTACACCCTTTATTCATGGAGGTTCGCAGGAACGTCAAATGCGGGGCGGTACGGAAAACGTTTCGGGTATTGTAGGCCTTGCAAAAGCGCTCGAATTGTGTTATTCAGAAATGAAACTTCATCAGGAACATATTTACCATTTAAAATCATACTTTATTTCTCAGGTTCAGCAGCAAATTCCCGGAACCGAATTTAACGGAGAAACCTCTTTTGAAAAAGCCCTGTACACCGTGTTGAATTGTTTATTTCCAGGCCATCCCGATGCAGAAATGCTGTTGTATAATTTAGATATTAAAGGCATTGCTGCCAGCGGAGGCAGTGCCTGCAGCAGCGGCAGTAATCAGGGCAGTCACGTATTACGAGCCCTGGGTGTTGACATGCAGCGCCCTTCGGTAAGGTTTAGTTTTAGTAAATTTAATACCAAGGAAGAAATCGACTACACCCTCAATATTTTAAAAAGTATTTATAAATAAATAAACATCCTACTACTATGAACGATATTCAAGAAATTCAAACACAAACCCAAGCGGCAATGGAAAAAGCAATTTCGCACTTAGAAACCGAGCTTCAAAAAGTTCGTGCTGGTAAAGCCAATCCGGTTATGTTGGAAAACGTTATGGTTGATTATTACGGATCCCGTGTTCCCATTTCCAATACAGCAAGTGTAAATACACAAGATGCCCGAACACTGGTTATTCAGCCCTGGGAAAAATCAATGTTAACTCCTATTGAAAAAGCCATTCAAATGGCCAATTTAGGGCTTAATCCTCAAAACGATGGGGTAATCATACGAATTAGTATTCCCCCTTTAACCGAAGAACGCCGTAAAGAGTTAACTAAAACCGCTCGAGGATTGGGTGAAGATGCAAAGGTTGGAATTCGAAATGCCCGAAAAGAGGGCATGGAAGCGGTTAAAAAATTACAAAAAAACGGATTGCCAGAAGATGCTGCTAAAGATCAGGAACAAAAAATACAACAACTTACGGATGCTTTTGTAGCAAAGGTCGATAAACATGTAGATCAAAAGGAAAAAGAGATTTTAACCGTTTAATGAATTTAAGGGATTTAAAAGATTCCGCCGTTTACTGGCAAGAAAATCACTTGCACATTTCTTATCTCCCCAATTTTTTTAATTCTAAAGATGCCGATTGTTTTTTTTTAAAATTAAAATCCGAAATTGAATGGAAACAATATCCCATTACACTTTTTGGAAAAACATACATTCAGCCTCGTAAAATTGCTTACCACGCCGATCAAGGAAAAGCCTATACCTACAGCCGGCAAATACTTCAGCCCAAACCCTGGAATTCTGTTTTAAAGAATCTTAAAGAACACTGCAATCAAATTTTACCCGCTAACTGGAATGCGGTTTTACTAAATTATTATTTAAATGGTCAAGATTCTATGGGCTGGCATAGCGATGACGAAACGGAACTTGGAGAACATCCGATGATTGCATCCTTTTCATTTGGAACACCGCGGTTGTTTAGGTTTCGATTAAAATCAAATCCCCGTGAAACAAGGGAATTGCTTTTAGAACACGGATCCTTGTTAATAATGCATGCGCCTACCCAAAAGTACTGGCAACATGCGCTTCCAAAATCAAAAAAAATAAACACTGAGCGGATTAACGCCACTTTTAGGGTTATTAATTAGTTTTTTTAATTTGATAAAGTATAAAGTCCCACAAACGAATGCGTGCCTGCAGGGCCTTATTGGCGTAATCGGTAGCCTCGTTCCATTTTTCTTCTGAATTTTCGCATACCGTTTCTAATAATTGAAGGGCCATTTGGCCGTGTTCTTCCCCGTCCACTTCAATATGCCTTTCCAGATAATACTTAAAGAGTTCAAATGGTTTTTGATCTTGCTGTTTAAAATGATCTAATATTTTTAAAAAAAGATCGGGTATCAAATCTTCCCTTCCAAATGTAAATACAGATGCTGTGCAATGTAATTTATTAAGCGTTAATAATTGTAAAGTAAAACTTACAAATTCTTTTGGACCAGAGGGCGTATTGGCCTGTTCAAACGAAGCTTCTAATGAACGTTTATTTTGAAAGAGACTGGTAAATTTTAAAATGGGCTCGGTTTCGGCTCCACATTGTTTCATAGCTTCGATATAAAGTTCAAAATGGCTTGTATAGCCTCCCTTGGGATGCAGGTCCGATTCTTCACCCAATACAATTTCATTTATCAATCGGGTTAAATGTGGATTGGATTTTGGAAACCATGGCCATTGGGTTTGTGTAAGTGAACTCTGTAAATATTTAACCAAACTCATAAAATCCCATACCGCAAAGGCATGGTGTTTCATAAAACATCGGATGTGTTCGGGTTGCGTGATGTGAGAATATAGGGGATGGTTTAATAACGTTTCCCTTTGGAATTTAATTTGATTTTGAAGCGATTGAAGGTAGGCCGATTGCATACCTTTAATACAAACCAATTTACTTTATGTTTTTAGAAAGGGCGTTAAAAAACTCTATATGCGATAAAAATTCCTTTGATACAACCCGGATTAAAGAATACACCGGTATGGCCAACATCATTCCAAGGACTCCACCCAGAGAACCGGCCATTATTATAACCGTAAATATTTCTAAGGGATGGGCCTGAATTGATTTTGAAAATAATTTAGGTTGCAAATAGGCTGCATCAA
>CAWUNH010000025.1:0-10527 GCA_963923435.1 uncultured bacterium | reverse complement strand
AATTTAAGGTAATGTTGGTATTGGTTGCAGCTGGAATGGTAAAATTACCGGCATAATGGCTGGTCATACCTGTTAAAGCCGTAGCAAAGGACGTACCTTTTAAATAGGTAGCATCGTTGGTGTTTTGCAAATACAGTGTGAAAGCACCTGTAGAGGCAGGAGAAACTCCGGATAGTAAATCAAATCCAAATTGTGTTACCACACTGTTTGTAAGCGACATACCAGTTAGTTCTGAGGCTGGAATAATAAAACAACCTTTAAGAGAGGCCATTCCGGTGTTTCCGTTAGGAGCCCGAAGTTGAGTGGAAGCCCCATTGCTTAAGGGAGCTTTAATCACAGATACCGCCTGAGCATTTACAAAACCTGTAAATACTGCGGCAAAAAGTACAGTAGTAATTAGTTTTTTCATCAGATAGAAATTAAGTTAAGTTTAGTTTATTATACAAATATAGAATTTCAGAATTTAAAAACAAATATTTGTTATTAAAACAACTTGCTTGGTTTATTTTTTTGAATTGTTTAAAATGTTAACCGTCTCAGATGTTATTTTTTTAGGGTACATTTGAAATGTCTATGAAATCACTTAACTATATTATTTGCGGGATTTTGGGTATTGCTTTTTCGCTCCAAGCCCAAGTTGCTCCCAAAAACTGGTTTAACCTGGATCCAGAAAAAGATCAGGTAAACGGAGTGAGTACCGAACGGTCTTATTCAGAATTACTAAAAGGCAAAACTCCAAGCCCGGTAATTGTAGCGGTTATTGACAGCGGAGTGGATTTTATGCACGAAGATTTAAAAGATGTGATGTGGACCAATACCCGTGAAATACCCAATAACGGTAAAGACGATGATAAAAACGGATACGTGGACGATGTTCACGGATGGAATTTTATTGGCGGTAAAAACGGTGAAAACGTTAATGAAGATAATTTAGAAATGGCTCGGGTGTATAAGGCTTTAAAAGAAAAATACGAGGGCAAAGGTCCGCAAGATTTTAAAACTTCTAAAGAAAAGGAGGAGTGCAAGCTGTTTTTATCGGCCAAAACCGATTTGGAACAACAGCGTACAGAAATTAATCAACTTGCAGAACGTTATTTGCCACTTTACGACAAACTTAGCGCCCTAAACGATGCTGTAAAAAAATCGAGTGGAAAGTCAAAAATCACCTTTGCCGAACTTCAGGCCTACACTCCTGTTAACGACACTGAAAAAGAAAATAAAGAACGTTTTTCAAAACGATTGTCCAACAGTCCTGAATTGAGTTTGGACGATTTACTGGGTTCGCTACAAGAAGCTGTTGACTACATTAACGGACAACTTAAATATAATTTAAATCCCGATTTAAACACCCGCAGCATTGTGGGTGATAATTACAATAACAGCAATGAAAAATATTACGGCAACTCCGATTGCAAGGGTCCTGAGAGTTTTCACGGAACTCATGTTGCAGGTATTATTGCAGCAAAACGTAATAACGGTATTGGAATGGACGGTATTTGCAGTTCAGCCTTAATTATGTCGGTAAGAGCCGTACCTAACGGCGACGAGCGCGATAAAGACGTTGCCAATGCAATTCGTTATGCCGTTGACAACGGCGCAAAAATCATTAATATGTCGTTTGGCAAAAAATACCCCTGGGACAAAAAAGCCGTAGACGATGCCGTACGCTATGCTGCCAGTAAAGGCGTATTACTGATTCATGCTGCTGGAAACGACCACGTTAATATTGACAGCGTATCTCATTTTCCCTGCAAAAGCTTTTTAGACGGAAAAACGGCAGAAAATTTTATTGATATTGGCGCGCTTAGCTGGAAACAGGGGGATAATCTGGTGGCAGATTTTTCAAATTACGGAAAAAAAACTGTGGATGTATTTGCCCCGGGTGTGGATATTTACTCTACGGCTCCCGAAAATAAATATAAAAATGCCAGTGGAACCTCCATGGCTTGTCCGGTTACTGCAGGTGTAGCCGCGGTTTTAAAATCTTATTACCCCTTTTTAACGCCCGTACAATTAAAAGAAATACTGTTAAAAAGTTCCAATACAGCCTACAAAAATTTAATTTTAAATACCGAGGTTTCCGAGGGACCATCGCAAGCAATAGCCTTTGGAGAATTAAGCCAAACCGGTGGGATTGTAAACTTATACAAAGCCTTACAATTGGCAGAAACCTATAAAAAGTAACATGATTGCCAAGCCGTTAATAGTGCGGCTCTGCCTGTTAGGATGGTGTGCGTTTATTGGAGCCTGTACCAAACCGGATTCTACCAATCCAAAAACCCCTGACATTCCTGCAGATACCAGTTCACTTAAATTTGAATGCAGTGAACTTCCCGCCGAACCCGTTCCCTTTGGCTGGAAAGACAGTCTTCGGTCGGGAGAAGAAAATGTACTTCAGTTTATGTACAACCCTGCCAATGCCAATGAAATAATTTACATGGCTGCCGGGGATCAGGCCGGAAGTAATAAATTATATACCTATCGACTCCCCCAACGTGAGCGTGTATTTTTAGGATTTTGCGGACCCTATGCACCCAGTGTAAATTCAAAGGGTTGGGTGGTGTTTAGTTCGGTTGAACAGGATGTATTTAAAATCAAATGCAATGGAGACAGTTTAACACAGCTTACCTCCAACCATGTTTCCCATGCCCCCTCCTGGGATTATCTTGGCAGCTCCATTTACTTTTATCAGTCCAGTTTTTTAAACGTGGGCAGTCAAATTATTAAAATTCGTCCGGACGGCCAGTTTTTATCTACCAATCCTATAGGCATTCCATACTTTGCATGTTTTAAACGCTCCAATAAAATATTATACCAGCGTATTTTAAACAATCAAACCACACTGGTGTTGCGCGACATGAATACCCAAACCGAGCAAAACCTCATTAGCGGAACCTATAATCCGGTAAGCGGGCTTTCCGATTTTTGCAACCCGGTAATGGACAATTACGATCAATACGTATACTGGGAAAATGCGCGGGGCATTATGCGATGTGATTTAAGTAAATTGCAAATTGATACGGTATTAAAAAATTGTCCCACGCTTAAATTTTCACGGCCGGTTTTTCAAATCGAACGGCCGGATGAATGTTACTTGGCCGTTCACACGCTTAAAGCACAATTGCCTTTTGTTTTATTGCACCGTTATTTTACAATCGAATACAAAATTAAAACCGGAGAACTTCGTTCAATAAACCTGTTTCCTTAATTTAAAAATTCCAAATTAAACCCAGTGTGGGAAGCGGTCTGCCCGAATCGGAAGGAATTTCTTTCATTAGATAGTGTCCGGGTTTTTGAGGATTGGGTAAGGGTAAATTTTCTGGATCTCGCTGAACCGTTAAATAGGGCAATAAGGGCAAGGGTGCAGCGGTTAAATTACTGAGGTCTAAAAATAAATTAAGCGATTGATTGTTAAATGAGTACGTTTTATCTATACGCATGTCAATTTGGTAAAATCCGGGCAGGCGTTTGGAATTAACCAATGAAAAATCATACACTCCGCGTTGATACAAATCCCATTGTGCCTGCCGCGAAGAGGCGTTAAGATCAAAAGGACTGTAGGGTGTGCCGCTGGAATATCGACACCGAAGGCCCCATTGCCATCCCTTTCCCCAAATGCGACCACAGGAAAGGGTTGAAAAAAAACCAGGATCCCATACCGATGGACTTAAAACTCCGGGTTTAATTAAATTGGAAAACAGGGATCGGATGTAGTTAATATTAACTTGTCCGTAAAATCCATTTTTTAATCGGTACTGTGCAAACCACTGAATACCATAGGCCCTACCTTTTGAATCTTGACTAAAGGGTTGATTGGAAACCGATACATAGGAGGCCAGCGCATTGGCATACGAAATTGAATCGTGAGCCAGCATGGGGTAAAAATTATAAACTTTATAAAACACCGACAGTTTGCTTGAAAACTGCGTGGATTTTTGATACTCAAGCAATAGCTGGGTTTGTTGCGATTGAACCGGTTTAACTGCTGCGCTGGAATTTAAGGCCCGGTTGTACAAAAGGGATATGGCGGGCGGCATTTGATGATTAATCTCGTAAGACCCTTGCAAATTAATTTGATGGGAACTTTTGTAGGTAAGTTTTACGCTGGGCGATAAAATTTGAAAAGGACTTTTAATGGAACTAACATTCCAATAATCGGAACGAACAAAAAATTCGGAGTGTAATCGGTTGTTTAATACAACTGCATAAAGTTTGGCAAAGCAAGACCATTGTCGAACCGGAACCGTGGATTCTGAATAAAATGTATCGGGTAAAAAAAGGGCATTGAGTTGCCTTTGCCAAACCTTTAAATACAAATTGGATTGCGTGGTATTTATTCCTGTTATAAACTTAAAATGTTGATGAGGTGTAAACTCGTGCTGAATTTTAAAATACTGTTTTAATTCGTTGCTGGAATAATTTAAGTTTAAATCGTTGAACAAACCTGAGTTGTTTTTATATTTTTGAGCTTTATTAATGGTATTATCCACCGATGCCTGAACAATAAACTGTTGCCGCGAGGTAAAATAACGGTATCGAACCCCTGCCATTTGAGCCTGTACGGTTCCTTGCGGAATGTAACCAATATTATACAGCAATGCATCGGAAGAACGGCCCTGGGAATTGAGTGCGTAGGAGTCCCATCCACCTATTCCGGTTACAAGCAAATCGCTGTTATGTTTAAATCGGGTGTGTAATCGAAATTGCAAATCGCGGTACGTAGGTAATACCGGAACATTAAACGCTTTTAAATAATATTGAGAAAACGAATTTCTGGCACTTACCTGTAAACCCGTTTGATGTCCCAAGGGACCTTCAAGCATTATTCCATAATCGGTTCCTCCCTGGGTTAGGCGCCCTCCCCATCGATCGGAACGCGCCTCGCGTTGTTCGATTCTAACTACAGCACTTAGGGCGTTTCCAATTTCAGACTCCAGAGCATGAGATGACAAGGACATTTGTTTTACAAAATCCATGTTTATTAAAGCATTGGGACCACCACTGGCACCCTGCACTGCAAAGTGGTTTAAAGTTGAAATTGGAAAACCATCTAAATAATATGCATGTTCAAAACTGGCTCCTCCATTAAAACTCAGATGATAGCCAAATCCAGGTTTTGGAAGTACCCCTGGATATGACTGCATGGCCTTGGTCAGATCCAGAGCAGTGCCTGGCATTCGGTACAATTCATTCCAGGTTAAAAGCATAACCGGGCTTTGAAACGGAGGCGTAGAAACAACCCAAACCGTATCAAGGGATTTGGAAGCTTCAAAAACCGTTTCCTGCACAACCGTAGTTTTACCCGGTTCAATTTGAATTTCATACACCTCTACAGAATGATATCCCGAAATGTAAATGCTGGCATTGCATATACCGGCAGGAATTGAATCCAGGATTAAACCTTGATTGTTAATAAACCCAATAAAAGACTGTGGTAAAGTGCTCAGCTGAACCTTAACGGGCGTTTGATTTGAGAGGGTGTTGGAAGTTAGAGGCATAAACTGAAGCGTACCAAGATGCTGGGCATTTAGTTTACCTGATAATAGCATGCCTATAAGGAGCCAGAAGTATAAAATTGTTTTCAAAACGGGACAAAAGTAGCCTGTGCATAATGTTAAAATACCCTAATCGGTAATTAATATAACCCAATTGAAGCTTCTTTAATAAAGCCCAAATAATACTTTTGTAAAGTCCAATACTACATTTTAATAAATGCATTTTAAAAATACCTCAAACGGAATTCCTGCAGAATCTACCAAAGCACAATGTTTTCATTTTAACCGTAAGGAATCGTTGCGGTATGAATTAAAATCTAAAACCATTCATTTTATTTTTTGTTTAAATGCAGATATAATCATTCACTTTAATCCGCATTACCAACGAACCTTACCCGCCTCGCAAGGATTTATTATTTACAATGCGCAAGACGGATTTAACACAGAAATAGAAGGCTTAAAAAACACCCGGGTTGTTATTTTTAGTTTAAGTTTTAATGCCCTGCATCATCATTTTATAAATGCAGAGGACCCCTTGCCCAACTGGCCCATTTTTGAACAAGCCCGAAACAAAGAACGGATATACGAACAAATAAGCCTACATCCCGAATTAAGTCGGTTGATTAACGATTTTTCCGTTGAATGGCAGCGCGAACCCGAACGCCCACTGGTTCGGGAAGGACTTTTTATGCAAATACTGGGCAACATTTTAACACCTCTTACCCAAGAACAAAGCACTTGCCCGTATTTAAAAGATCAATCCCATATTTATCAAATTAAACTTATTAAAGAATATATTTTAAGCCGACTGGCAGCCCCCCCTACCCTTACGGAACTTTCCAAACATTTTAACATTAATACACTGCATTTAAAAAACCGATTTAAAATGGTTTATGGTTTACCAGTTTACCAGTTTATTTTAAATGCTAAACTGGAACAAGCGCACCAGTTATTACACCATCACAACTATACCGTTAAAGAAGCAGCCTTTACCATTGGTTATCAAAATCCAAGTCAATTTATAAGTGTTTACAAAAAAAAATATGGCAAAACTCCTAAACAGGATTTAAAATCAAATTTTAAAAAATCTGTTGAAATCTAAAAAATTTACTTTTTGGTCTTAGGTTTAAAATTACGTTCGTAAACCTCTACCCATTCCTCAACCGTCATTTTTTTACATAATTGGCTTATTAAATCGTAGGGTATTAACTCCATTTTTTTAAAACGGATGCAACTCTTTCCCATATCCGGCTTGGAGTGAAATTGATTTACATAAGTGTTTGTAAACCAGTTTAAAAGATCGGGCTTAGCATACAAGCCCATATGATACAAGGCTATAAACTGTTTTTGGGAGGCCAAATTAATAAACGGCAAAGGCAGTTTTGGATTGCAATGATAGCCCTGCGGGTAAAGTGTATGAGGTACCACGTATCCAATCATACCATAATTTATAACTTCTGTAAAACCCTTGGGTAAATTGGTTTTTATAACAGTTCTTAATTTTTGCATGGAAGTTTTACGCGCTTCTGTTAATTCTGATAAATACGCTTCGGGACTTGAGACAAGGTGTTTCATAATTACCTTTTGTTTTTAAAATGATTGTTTGTGATTAATGCAGTTTTGAAATTAAAACGTATAACTATATCTGTAGTGAGTCTAAAAACCATTTTGAAGAAATTCTGGTATAGGTAAATTTAAAATCTTTCACATGCTTAAAACCGGGATAAAACACCACAAACACAACTTCCGGACGAATTGAGTCCAGCCAATATACCGTGTTTAACAGCGGCGATTCCAACCGGTTATGAACCCTTCCAGAATAAACCATTTGTTGGGTTACCCAGCGAATTTCACATAAATTAAACGTCTTGGCAATGTTTATTTTTTTTGAATTTGAAGGACTGTAGGTATTATCCAATAAAAATAAACACTTGGGTGAACGTTTTTGCCAAAGAGCGTAATATTTGTAAAAATTGCCTAAGTTTTTATTAAACCAGGCTACCGTATCCATCGTTTCCGCTTGAAATACTGAGGTATTTAATGGATGGTGAGGTTGGTTCGTATGGCTCGAACAGCCCATTAACAATACTAAAACACAAAGCCAGATCCGTTTAACACACATGAATCAAATTTGATTATTGTTTTAAAAACTTAAGAGGCTTAAAAGATCCGTTAAAATAAATCCAATAAAAACCCGGCGCCAAGGTATGAATGGACAGGGTTGTTTGTTTAGAAACAAGTTGATAAACACCCATCGTTCGACCCATAACATCTCTAAGGTAAATTAATTCGGGCTCTTTAGATTGTTGTTGAAAGGATTCGGTTAACAAGGTTATTTCGGTTTGAGCCGGATTGGGATAAACCCGTATTATTTGCTCAAAAGGCTCGTTATTTACAGAATTACAAGGATTTACAACCAAACCCAGGGTTTTGGTATCGCTGCATCCATTGGCTGCGGTACCAACCACCGTGTATATTACAGTAACGGTAGGACTGATAAGCAGACTGGATGCCGTTGTAGCCAAGCCCTGCCAAAAGAATTGAGGCGCTCCTGAAACCGATAATACAACTTCGTCGCCTTTACAAATTGGATTTTTAGCGGCCGTTAGCACAATACTGGGAGAAGCCAGAACGGAAACCTGAATGGCGCTTCTTTGAGAAGCATAACCGCAAGAAACATCCTCTACATAATACGTTGTAGTTTGAGCTAAAACCGGAGTGGTAAATTGCGCACTCGAAGACATTAAACTACCACCTACCGCGGCATCGTACCAACGCAAGCCACAGGTTTGCGCGGCTGTTAAAACAGCACGGGTGGCCGAACAGGCAATGGTTTGTGCAATTACCGCAGGAGTTTGAGCCTGGCAGGGCGGAAACTTAACCATAAACCCGTCCCCGGAAGTACCTGTTAAATTGTTATTACTGGCATATTGCGGTTGATGGCTTCCGGGACTTGCAATGGCGGTTCCAGATGGGCTGGTAGTGGATCCAACCAGATAAATATTCTGCCCGTTATCTACCACCAGGCTGGGCCAAATTCCATCTGCGCCGGAGCCGCCGTAATAAGAACTCCAGCGTTGTTGCCCATTGGAATCCCATTGCGAAAAAAACACATCTCTGGCACCGCCGCCATAAATTTCCTGATACGAACAGGGCGTACTAATTCCTGCTGTTGAAGAGGTTTCTCCTGTTAAATAAATGTTTCCCGAAGCATGTTGATCTACAAAGGGCCATCCCTCCGTTAAAGAGCCTCCAACGTAGGTTCCCCATATCCGTTGTCCGGAAACGGAAAATTTTAATAAAAAAGCATCGCTGGAACCACCGCCATACTGGGGCTGAAAGGCCAGCGAACTGGAAATTATTCCGGACATGCTGGTACTGGTAATACCCGTTATAATTAAATTTCCGGAAGCATCCGTAACCCCTGCACTGGCATAATCGTCCTGTGGCCCCCCGTAATAGCTTGACCACAATCGCGTACCATTGCCCGAAAACTGAACCATAAAGGCATCTCCATAATTAGTGCCGCCTCCATAATTTGCTTGATGTGCTCCAGGACTTGCAATAACATTGGTTTCTGTTGAATTGGTAGCTCCCAACAGGGTAACGCGGTCGGCTGCATCTACAACACAATAATGTCCGTTGTCGTAATTACTGCCGCCATAATATGTACTCCAAAGCCGCTGTCCACCTGAATTAAATTTAGATAAATAGGCATCGCCATTGCCACCAATACCATAATGTTGGGGCTGGTGGCTTCCCGGACTTCCAAAATACGATGCATTAACGTTAAACGAACCTCCGCTAATATACAATTGTTGAGATGCATTGATACAAGCTCCAATAACCCAATCGTCTCCGGTATCTCCGTAATAAGTGCCCCAAAGCCTTTGACCGGAAGAATTAAATTTAGCCAAAAACCCATCGCCATTGTTACTGCCACCGGCATATAGGGTTTGGTAAGCTCCCGGAGTTGCAATAACAGCAGTGTTGGTAGAACTTGTTACGCCTACCATATAAACATTACCCAGTGTATCGGTACAAACCATATTTGAATAATCGTTGCCTGATCCGCCGTAATACGTAGCCCATAGCCTTTGTCCCTGGGCATTGATTTTTACTAAAAATCCGTCGCCAGGAAAATTTGTATTTACCCCTCCTCCATAGGAACTTTGATGAGAACCAACGGTGGCAATGTTTAAAGAAGTGGGCGATTCTGTATATCCGGATGTAAAGAGATTGCCCATGGGATCTAAACAAGTATAAGACATGTAATCGGTAAAAGTTGCCCCATAATAAGTGCCCCAGGCCCGAACCAAGGGATCTATTATTAAGGGAAGGTTTGGGTCAAAATTATTTAATTTAAAAGAAACTACCGGACCCTGAACCTGCCATTGGGCGGGTAATTTACTTCCCTGCTGAAATGCAATGGGAGGCTCGTCTATAAGGATACCAAAGGGTGTTACAATAACCAGTTGCCCCTGATGGTTAACATAAAGCGTATCCGCTCCTCTGCATTCCATTTTAATTTTTACATAATCGGAGGGGTTTTTTATTTCAAACTGGTATTTTAGGCGATTTGTTTCGGTACTAAAAACCGCATCAATTCCTTTGTACAACTGTTTATAGCGAATTTCGGAATAACGATGAATGCCGGTAACTCCCTTGGGGCAAATTTCGGAATAATAATTTTCAAAATCCGGAGAAGGGTTTTGCGCTTCGGGTTTAACAGATTGCGAGTTGATAAAAATCCAATCGGTGCGATACGTTTCTATGGAGTGTTTGGGAATTGTTTTAATTCCTCCAAACAGCGAATGAAATCCGTTTTCAGAAATTTTGTATTGTTGAATGGACCAGGATCCAGATTTAAAGGCATAATGCAATTGATTGATGTGAGCTACAAAATGAACCTCCGGATGAGGTTTGTAATACTGGTTGCTCACCTGACCCGCATTGGGTAAAAACGGAAAAAACTCAGCAGCCCTGAATTGAAAAAAAACCATCAGTAATAAATATAAAAGAAATTGAGAGG
>CAWUNH010000024.1:0-10911 GCA_963923435.1 uncultured bacterium | reverse complement strand
CCACTCAGGGCGTACGATTGATTAACATTCAAGACGACGATGCCATTGCTGCCGTAACTCAGGTAGAGCGTGAGGACGATGAGGCATCCGAGACGATTCCAAACAATTTAAATTCTTCAACCGATTTAAACAATACACCTTCTGACCATGAATCATAACCCAATGAAACCAACTGTTTGGTTCCTTAGCTTAATTTTATTTTCAGGAACTCTAGCCCAAGCCCAGCAAAAAAAGAAAACAACGGCAGCTCCAACACAAACGCTTGCTGTAGAAACACCTACAACAGCACCAACGCGTACCTTAATAGAACGCATTGAGCCGCAATCGGGTAAAGTTGTTATTCCCTACGAACGCTGGAAATTATCCAACGGACTTACGGTCCTGTTGCACGAAGACCATTCGGATCCGGTTGTTAATGTAATGGTCACCTATAAAGTGGGGTCTAACCGCGAAAGCATTGGAAAATCGGGTTTTGCCCATTTTTTTGAACACATGATGTTTCAGGGTTCCAAACACGTAGCCGATGAAGAGCATTTTAAAATGGTTTCAACGGCCGGGGGGAATATGAACGGATTTACCCAACGTGATAAAACCGTTTATTTTGAAACCCTACCGTCCAATTATCTCGAAATGGCCTTATGGCTGGAATCCGACCGAATGGGATTTTTGTTGGATTCATTAACCAGTAAAAAATTTGAAAACCAGCGGGATGCGGTTAAAAATGAAAAATCTCAAAACGTAGAGAATCAGCCCTATGCCATGGCCTTTGTGGAAGAAATTAATAAAACCTTGTATCCCTATGCGCATCCCTACAGTTGGCCGGTAATCGGGTACGTTGACGATTTAAACAAAGCCAATTTAAACGATGTAAAAAATTTCTTTTTGCGCTGGTACGGACCCAACAATGCCATTTTAACGGTAACGGGTGATTTTGAATCTAAACAAACTCTGGATTGGATAGAAACCTATTTTGGATCGTTAAAACCCTGTCCGGAGGTTAAAAAATTACGATTGCCTCCGGTTACGATTGCCAGCGATAAGTATACCGCCTATAAAGACCGTACGTATTTTCCCCTCAATCTTCGGGTGTATCCTACCGTTAGCCGATACCACAAAGACGAACCTGCCTTGGATATTTTATCTACCATGTTAGGAGGAGGAAACAATTCGGTGATGTATAAAAATTTTGTAAAATCTAAATTGGCGGTTCAGGCCGGCGTAAGCCATCAATCAGAGGATTTATCCGGTGAATTTCAGTTTCAAATTTTAGCTTATCCACCGGAAGATTTTGATATGGAAAAGTTATTTTCTGATATCGACAATAAGGTAAAATCTTCCATTGATGAATTTGCTCAAACCGGTATTACCGACGAAGCCCTTGCAATTGCCAAAGGACAGATTGAATCTCAAATTTACTCTGGTTTAAGTTCAGTATTTGGAAAAGGAACCATTATATCAGAATGGGAACGCGTTAATGCAAAATCCTCTACAATCAGTGAAGAGCTGGAACGCTACTCAAAAGTAAGCAAAGCCGATATTGAACGGGTGTTTAACAAATACATTAAAGGTTCCGGGGCAGCGGTATTAAATACTTACCCCATTATGGACAATAAGGATTCGGTAAAAAGCGTGAATCCTTATGCATCCATACCTTTTGAAGAAAATGCCGAGTACAAAGGGTTGAGTTACCAGCCGATTCCGGATGCATTTAACCGCGCAAAACGTCCGGCGCCCGCAAAGGCGGTAACGGTTACACCACCGGTGTATTTCCAGCAAAAGCTCAAAAATGGAATTCCTGTTATAGGTTCATCGTACAAGGAAACCCCCGAAGTAAATATTTTCATAACCATGGAGGGCGGCAGTTTATTTATTCAGGATAAATTAAAAAAAATGGGCATACCCGAATTAACAGCTGCACTTTTAAATGAAAGCACGGAACATTATACAACCGAAAAAATAAGTGCAGAATTGGATAAAATGGGCAGCAGTATCAGTTTTTCCTCTGACCGATTGAGCACGTCTATAAGGGTAAACTGTTTAAAACAAAATTTAGATGCCACACTTAAGTTACTAGAAGAGAAATTATTTTATCCCGGCTTTAAAGAAGAAGATTTTAAACTGGCTAAAAAACAGTACCGAGCCAGTATTAAAGACGAAGAAACCTCGTCGGATCAAATTGCCGATAAGTTATTTGATTTAGCTTTAAACGGTGAAACTGTTATGGGTTTGCGGCCTACCACAAAAACCGTAGACGCCATTGAGCTGTCCGATTTAAAAGCCTATTACAAGGCCTATTATGCCCCCGATTTAATGCGTGTAGTTGTAGTAGGTGATGTAAACGAATCCGATATACTTTCCAAGTTGTCCTTTTTAGGCAATTGGAAACCAAAATCGCTTCAGCTTCCAAAAGCCCCTGCACCTCTCACAACAACGGCTCCTCAGTTTTTAATTGGAAATAAAACATTGGCTTCCTCTTCGGTTATTAAAATGGGATACCCGTCTTTAAAGTTTGATGCAAATGGAGATTTTTACAAAAACAGAATTGCCAATTTTATTTTTGGTGGAAATTTTAACAGCCGACTAAATTTAAATTTACGCGAACAAAAAGGCTACACCTATGGCATTCGTTCATCCTTTGAGGGAGATGCATACTCAGGACGTTTTAGCATTAGTTCGGCAGTTAAACGCAGTTCTACCGCATTGTCCGTTGCAGAAATTTTAAAAGAATTTAACCGGTATGTTAAAGAAGGCATTACAGAAGATGAACTGCAGTTTACTAAAAGCTCCTTGTTAAATCAGGAAGCCTTAAAATACGAGGCTCCCATGCAAAAGGCTTCCTTTTTGTACAACATACAACGCTTTGAACTTCCCGCCGATTATACCAAAAAACAAAACGAACTCTTAAATTCGATGACCCGAGCCGATGTGAATGCGCAAATTGTCAAATCGTTCCTTCCGTCTCAATTAACCACCGTTATCGTGGGAGATCGTTACATAATTGAATCCTTGATGGAAAAAGCCAAAGAAGGACAAAACCGGGAAGTGTTGAATAATGTTAAATTTAAAAAGATAACTCTGGATTAAACCTAACTTTCCTTATGACCGCTTCACGATTTTTTATTTTAATCTGCTTGGTTTCAGCCAAAATGGTTTTTTGGGCACAGCCTATCAATGTACAAAACATGATTAATTATACCCGAAACAAGGAGTATGATAAAGCGCGCGCAGCTGCCGATGCATCTATTGTTCACGAGGAAACAAAATCCAAGCCAAAAACCTGGAAATGCCGTGCCGAAGTATTTAAAGCCATATATTCTGACACATCCGCCAGAGTCCGCGCAATCGATTCAAAGTCGGAAGAAAAAGCCTTGGAAGCCTTTACTCAGTGTTTAATATTAGACGCCCAGCAAAATTCCAAACAAATGATTTACAAGGATGAAGTAAAAAATCCTCTGGTGCAAGCAGCATCTGCCTGCAGAAGAAAGGCAGATTATTACATTCAAAACAAGCAGTACGCAGAGGCATTGTACCTGTTTGAATTACTGGAAAAAGCCCTGCCCTTTGATTACGACCAGGCCATGAAACGCTCCAACATAACGCCTGAAAAATTAAAATTTAATCGGTTTCAGGTCAGTTCCTATGCTGGAGATAAACCTCAGCTGATTCGATTATCCGAGGATTTAATTCGAATGTCGTACAAAGAAGCTTATATCTACGAAACCATGTTAAAACTTTATTTATCAGACAAAGACACCGCTGCTGCTCTAAATATTATTGAAAAAGGCAAGGAGTTATTTGAAAGCAATATGTTTTTAATTGGCAATGAAATTGATATTTATTTGGCACGTAAGAAAACGCAGGATTTAATTTTAAAAGTTCAAAGTGCTATTGAGCAGGCTCCGGAAAATGATTTATTAAAGATCGTTTTAGGTCAGGTTTACGAAAAAACATCCAAACCTTTGGATGCAGAAAAATATTATCTCGAAGCCTACGCCCTCAACCCTTCAGCTGAAACTATTAATTTTAAATTAGGAGCTTTTTATTTTAATTCTGGCGCCGATGCACAGCGTGTTTTAAACGATTTAAAACCTACAGAAAAAGAAAAAATTAAAAAATACGAAGACCTGGTTAAAGTACAATTTACCAAAGCCTTGCCGTATTTAAAAAAAGCTTTTGAATTAAATCCCGATAAAGCCTATAAGCAACGCATTTACCAGGCATACATCAGGGTGGGGGATACCGAAAATGCTATAAAGTATAAATAGTTTTATGCGGCAAAAATTTTTTTTAATAGCTGTGTTTTACCTGGTGGTTTCATCGTTGTCAGCACAAAAGAAAGCGCTGAATACAACCTGGAGGCTCTTGGCCGATTATCAGGCAGCCCTCTCCGACGGGCGACCTGAACGACGCTGGTTGCAAGAAGCTATTCAGGTATTGATGCCGGCACTAACCCACACATCAACAGCAGATAAACCCTTAACTTGGGCCTATTCGACTCGGGTAAATACGCTATTGTTTGGTTTTGCAATGGATTCTCTTCAATTACGTTACGCTCAGGCGGGCAAATCCATTCCGCAGGAATTAATTTTATCCTTTTATAACAAGGATCAAATTCCCTACTTGTCGCAGGCCTTGGAATCTTGGAAAATTTACAAAACGCGAAACCCTAAATACCACCAATTGTTTACCAGTGATGCCCTGACAGAAGAAGACCAGGATTTAAAACGTTCTGTTGTACGTATGCGGTTAGACGCCTCAAATTTGGCAAACAAGATGTATCAAACGGATCAATTGGAAGAGGCCGCTTTTTGGTTTGAAGCTACTTTTAACCTGCAGTTTGATGTGTCCCATACCCAAGATACGGCCAGTTGGAACAATGCCTGTATTGCTGCTCTAAAGTCAAAAAACCTGGCTCTATCGCGCCGACTTTTAGAGTTTTCCAATACCAAACAATGGGATCAGGTTAGTTTTTACAATTTATTGTCGCAATTGTATTTAAATAAAAACGATACCTTAAATGCTCTGGAATGCCTGTTAAAAGGCCGGCAACGTTTCCCTTCGGATCTTGGATTAATTACCGATGAAACCAATATTTACATTGCCCAAAAAAATTACATCAAAGCAAAAGAATCTCTGCAGTTAGCCATTTCCAAATCTCCACAAAATCCTCAGTTACTTTTGGTACTGGCCACATTAAACGATTCGGAGGTTCAGCAAATGAACAGCGGACCTGGAATTGCGGAGTACGATGTACTTTGGACCCAAACCGAGGCCTTGTATTTAAAAGCCCATTCGCTGATGACGGAAACCTCTGAACAAAAATTTGCCTTATTATATAATTTGGGTGCTTTATATAATAATCAGGCCGTAAAATGGAACCAATCGAAACCTGCCAAAGGAAACAATGCCCTGCAATATGCAAAATACAGCGATCAGCAAGCTGCCGTTTATTTAAATAAAGCCTTACCTTATTTGGAGGAAGCCTATGCCTTAAAGCCAGGCGATGAGGGCGTAAAAAAGGCCTTAAAACAAATTTATCTTAAAATCGGAAAACCCGACAAAGCAAAAAACTTATAAATCGATAATCCTTTTGATAACCCTTAATCGGTGGGTATAGGATTCAGAATGTTGGGGTTTTATTCCGTAATGGTCGATCGGATCAATACGAACAGAACCGCTGGCATGAATAACACGCTGAGCGTTTAAAAGAATTCCTACATGCGTGATGTGACCGTCGGTATTATCAAAAAAGGCAAGATCTCCGCATTCTGCCTCTTCTATAAAATTAAGTGTATTTCCCATTTGTACCTGTTGTGATGCATTACGGGGCAAAGCATGACCTAAAAGGGAAAACAGTATTTGTACCAACCCGCTGCAGTCGATTCCAAAAGGTGTTTTTCCTCCCCACAAATAAGGAACCCCTAAAAACTGAATTGCCTTGTGTTGCAAATAGGATCGCGGACCCTCGGGTTCTAAAGGCGGTATGTGCTCTAATTTTCGGTATTGTAAAAAGGCAGGAAGTTGATCTTGAGACAGCATCATGGGCAATTCGCAACCCATGGATAAAAACTGCACCTGTCGGGATTCAACGTTTTGGTAGGTAGCAATCAAATCGTGAACCAAGGGTGTATGGGTTTGTTTAAAACTCTGATAGAGTGTGGCATCGAGGTCCCGGTGTTGTGTTTTGTGAATCCAGCAAGGGTACGCATCTCGGTCCAGTTGAATTTCAAGCCATTCTTCTTGAACAGAAACAAGGGTGTACATCTGGCCAAATAACAATTGCGTTACAAGTTCTGAGGTGCTTTTGGGTTCAGAACGCCCCGGAACAGCACTGAGCAGGCAAATCCCATACGACATAGCCAAATGTAAACATTTTTGTTTTTGAAATAACTCTGACATATTTCTTAAATTCGACCATGCCTTCGGAAGTTTTAATTGCCGTAACGAGTTTGTTTGAAAACTTTCTGAATTCCAAAAAACTCAGAAAAACCCACGAACGAATGGTTATTTTAAAGGAAATATACTCGCTCCAAGGTCATTTTGATATGGACCTTTTGTACAAAACCATGCGTCAAAAAAAACATCGTATCAGCAAGGCAACCCTTTATAACAACATGGAATTACTTATGGATGCAGGATTAATTATTAAACATCAGTTTGGAAAAAATTTGGCACAGTACGAACGGTCCTACAAGTATAAGCAACACGACCATTTGATTTGCAACGATTGCCATCAGGTATTTGAGTTTTGCGATCCCAGGCTTTTGCACATTCAAAACAGTACCTCCAAACTTTTAGGATTTAACATTAACCGACACGCCTTGCATTTTTTTGGCACATGCAATGCGCTTCAAAATAACGGAACCTGTCCGCATAAAAAATAATAAAACATGGCTTTTGAACACCAAATATCAGAATACTCGGGATTTAAAAAATTTGTTTGGATTGGCAATTTGCTGGAAAAAAACCAGATTGATGCCGCTCTGCAGTCGGCTCAACAATTTGTAGAATTGGGTCAAAACAAATGGATGGTTGATTTGTCGCAACTTCAGCATTTAAACAGCAGCGGGTTAAATGCCTTAATTCAATTATTAACCAAGGCCCGAAATGCCGGCGGTGAAGCGGTGTTGTTTGGATTAAACCAACGTACCAAGGACCTGCTAACCATGACCAAATTACATTCAATTTTTACAGTGGTTCCCAGTTTGGAAGACGCCGTAGAAATACTCTCCTCCAAATAAGCAAGTCCTATATTAAAATAAATGACCCAGTTTATTTTTTTTGGTTTCCAGATATTTGGAATTATGTGGGTTGGGTTGGGTTCGCAAAGGTACGTAGGATACAATTTCTAAATTATAACCCTCCAGTCCGGCCCTTTTTTTAGGATTGTTGGTCATTAAATTTATTTTTTGAATCCCCAGGTCTCTTAATATATGGGCTCCGATTCCATAGTCGCGTTCATCGGCCTTAAATCCCAATTCAAGATTGGCCTCAACCGTATCTCGGCCCTGCTCCTGCAAAGCATAAGCTTTAAGCTTATTACTCAATCCAATTCCACGACCTTCCTGATTTAAATAAACCAAGACCCCCTGACCCTTTTTTTCAATTTCCATTAGCGCATGCTGGAGCTGATCGCCACAATCGCAGCGGCAACTTCCAAAGATATCTCCGGTCATACAGGAGGAGTGCATTCTTACGAGTACCGCTTCTTCGGAGGTCCATTCTCCTTTTACAATTGCCAAGTGTTCTTCTTGGGTCATGGGCACAAAATAATTGATTAATTCAAAATTCCCCCAACGGGTGGGAAGGTTAACACGGGTGCGGCGCTCTACAAGTTGTTCCTTGGTTAGCCGGTAAGCAATTAAATCTTTAATGCTAATAATTTTTAACTGAAACTGTTTAGAAATTTCTATGAGTTGGGGTAAACGGGCCATGGTGCCGTCTTCATTAAGTATTTCTACCAAAACCCCACAGGGTTTATATCCTGCCAAGAGGCAGAGATCGGTGGTTGCTTCGGTATGTCCGGCTCTTCGTAAAACGCCCCCAGGTTTAGACTTTAATGGAAAAATATGACCCGGACGACCAAAATCAGCTGCGGTAAAGGTTTCATTCGTAAGGGCCTGAATGGTTTTTGAACGGTCTGCGGCAGAAATACCCGTGGTGCATCCATGTCCTAATAAATCTACCGATACCGTAAATGGAGTTTCGTGCAAGGAAGTATTGGAGGGCACCATCATTTCAAGTTTGAGCCTTTGAGCATGTGCTTCGGTAAGCGGAGTACAAATTAAACCGCGTCCATAACGTGCCATAAAATTAACAACCTCTGGTGTGGCATGCTCTGCAACACACACAAAATCTCCCTCATTTTCGCGGTCTTCATCGTCTACCACGATAATAATTTCCCCTTTTTGAAGTGCTGTTAAGGCTTCGGGAATGGTATCTAAACGAATGGATTCCAAAACGCTGCAAATTTACGTAAATTAAAAGCGTGACATTAGAAGAATGGTTAATACTTGCTAAATCTTGCCCCTCAAATTCCCAAAAGGCTCATGCCCCTCTGTCACCGATCAAAATGTCAGACAGAAGCCTCCATTCCAATTCTTACCAATTGGCGGCCGTACTTATTTTAATATGCGGAACCTCCTGGAACCAGGCCCGTATACCCTTAATTAGGCGCTCATCAAAACACCGGGTCCATGCCGATCAATGGGCATTTCCGGGAGGCAAGTGGGAACCTTCGGATCTTAATTTTTACCATACAGCAGCTCGGGAATGTTACGAAGAAGTGGGTTTAATCCCAAGCCACACTGGCATTCCACTTGCTTCGGTAGCCATACCGGTTAGCAGCATGAGGGTTAGCCCTTTTGTTTCAATTTTATCTACCCAATCTCATGTTTACAAATGTTCTAAAGAGGTAGATGCCCTTACGGAATTACCACTGCAATTACTAGATAATTTAAACATTGAATACCAATTAATAGGCGAGACGTCGGTTCCGGGTTTTTTTGTAAACGGCCAATTTGTTTGGGGAGCCAGTGCGATGATTTTAAATCAATTAAAAGAAATAAATGCTTGGGTTAAAAACCGTTACGAAATTTAACAATGGCATACAAGAGCATGATAAATCCCAACAACATTAATATTACCCAATAGGGCTTTGGAAATTGCTTGCCAATAAATTTTAAGTCCTTGCGGTAGGCCCATGCCATAAGCAATAAAAAACTAAATAAAAAAAACAGGGTAAAAATGGTATGACCTGTCGACCACTTCATGTAACTTTATAGCCTTGCGTTTAACAAAATTATACATAATAATAACAATTGGCATCCTGGAAAGTTGTAAGGTTCAGATGCAGAGTATTCAAAAACAATACAATCTGGGTAATTTTTATACGGCTAAACATTTTGCAGAACGGCATATTAATGGCAAGCAGGCCGTTTTTTCATGCTGGCTTTTATCCGAACTTTACCAAAACGAGCGCAGTCCTTTTTTTCAGTTTGACTCGGCCTATGCCTATGCCAAAAAAGGCTGGTTAATGAGCGAAACCATAAAAAAATGGAACCGTTATCCGCCAGAATTAAGTAATCATATACGTACTCAGCGAAGCGAGTTGATTCAGGAGCAATGGAACCGTTTGCAACAAAAGCCCTCGCTGACCAACTTTCGGATTTTTTTAAGCGAGGGCCGTTTTTTGTCTGATACCCTAAGAGCGCAAATACAAATTCAATACGAAAAATTATTTTTGGATTCTCTGTTTAAAACCCGGCAATTGCAATCTCTTGAAGCCTTTCTGTTGCAATTTCCCTCCAGTATTTGGAAGCCTGCCCTAAAAGACACCCTTGACCGTTGGTTGGTACAACAAACACTTGCAAAGAAATCGCTTTCTGAAAACATGCAATTTTTAAAACACCATTCTGTTAATTTATACCGAACCCGGGTTTTGGATTCGGTTTTTAATCAGATTGTAATTAACAAGGATACCTTAAATATGAAATCCTATGTAACGCTGTGCGACAATAATTTTCAAAAAATATGTGCTTGGCAGGAATTGTATAAAATGTATTGGTTTTATTTTAAATCAGAGGCTCCCAGAATTTTTATTTTGCAAAATCCCGAAGCCCCTCAATTAAAAGAACTGCAAAACGATTTGGATGCTGAAACCTTGCGCCTTTGGCCCCTTCAGCAAAACGATTCAACAGCTTCGGGATATTTAAAATTCGGGTACGTAGACACCAGCGGAACTTGGAAAATACCCCCAATGTTTGATGTGGCAGAACCCTTTTACAATATGCGCGCTCTGGTCAGTTCAAACGATTCGCTTTACTTTATTACTAAATCTGCCCGAAAAATCAACACCGATGTATACGAGGAGGCTTTTTCATTTATTCATCCCATAACGCCTGTTAAAAAAAACAACCGTTGGCATTGGCTTTACCTTAGCGGACATTCCCGAGAGCTTTCATCTGTGGAAATAATTTCTCATGGCGGGTACGGTTCAATTTTTAAAAAAGATCAATTACTGGGTTTAATGGACCAACAAGCTCAAGTAAAAATTAACAACCAATTTGATAAAATTTCTGATTTTAATTATTGCTTTGCAACGGCTGTAATTCAAAACACCCCGGGCTTGTTGCACCTCAGCGGTAGGTTTAAAGCGATGAATGCCGAATGGATTGGACCCGTTCAATCCAACGGTCAATTTATATTTAAGCGCGGTAATCAATTTGGCATTGCAGATACAGCCCTTAAGGAATTTGTTTCAGAACTTGATTACGCGGCCCTTTTAGATTCAGCAACCTATCTTATAGTTAAAAACGGCTTATACGGTTTTTTTGATGCCTCTGGCTGCTATATCCGTTTGCCCCAGCCGTCCTATAACCCTGTATGGCCCGATTCAGAATTTGGTAAAAG
>CAWUNH010000023.1:0-10951 GCA_963923435.1 uncultured bacterium | reverse complement strand
TCAAAATACTGCTACGGTTGGAGTTACTGTTTTTCCAAGTCCACAAGTATCCGGGACTATTTCCAACAGTTTGGTTTGTTTTGGTCGGTTGGTGAGCCTTCAGGCATTTGGTGCCAACACCTACACCTGGAATCCACCCCAATTAACCAATGTGCCTTTTTCCGCAACCGCATCGGCCGTTTATACCCTCAGTGGAACCAGCGTTAACGGTTGTACTAATACAAATTTGGCAATGGTAAGTTTAAGTGTAATGAGTTTGCCAACCGTTCAAATTAATGGTGTTTCGGCCTTTTGTTACGGAAATTCTACAACTTTATCAGCTTTGGGCGCCGTTTCTTACACCTGGAGTACTGGGTCCAATTCCAATTCTGTAATACTTACACCCAGCGTATCAACCAGTGTTTCTGTTGCCGGTACCGCTATAAACACCTGTAGTAATTCTGCAGTTAACGCTTTAACCGTTCATCCATTACCCAGTGTGACGGCGGCTATCACACCTTCGGTGATTTGTTGGGGAGATACGGTAACACTAACAGGAACCGGAGCAAATACATATTCCTGGACAGGGGGCACCGTTAATGGCGGAACCACCGTTCCAAACTCAAGCAACACTTACAGTTTAATTGGGTACAGTTTGGCAGGATGTTCGAGTACAAATAATGCCATTGTATCTGTTTCGGTTAACCCATTACCTAACATAACTACCAGTATTAGCAACCCTTCCGTGTGTTTGGGACAAACCACAAGTGTCATGGCCTTTGGCGCAATAACGTATACTTGGAGTGGAAATGTCCAAAATGGGCAGAGTTTTATTCCCATAAACACAGGCCAATACACTGTAATAGGAACCGATGCCAATGCATGTAAAAATTCGGCCGTGCAAATGGTCACCGTGCATCCCGTGCCCAGTTTAAGCATTGCTGCAAGTTCAATGTCGGTTTGCGAAGGAAAACAGGTAACCCTGTTTGGTCAGGGAGCCAATACCTACACCTGGTCGGGGGGTATTTCAAACGGTGTAGCCTTTACCCCCAGTGTTACTTCATCTTACAGCCTTCAGGGCAGTCTAAATTCGGGATGTACCAGTACCATCAATCCGGTTATAACCGTCTCTGTTTTTGGATTGCCGGAAATAACCGTTTCATCTGAAAATTTAGGCGTTTGTCCCGGTGACTCAACAGAATTGTTTTATACCGGTGCAGAAACCTATACGTGGATACCGGCATTGGGCAATGCCAATATGGTAAAACCAAAATCTTCTACTACTTATACGGTATTTGGAACCGACCTATGGGGTTGCCAAAACAGCTCAAGTGTATTAATCAGTGTCTATCCACTACCCACCCTTCAAATCAGTTCAAGCAACTCCATCGCATGCATTGGAGAGCGCGTTCAACTTTCGGCTAGTGGCGCAAATTCCTACACTTGGAATTCGAATTATTTTAAACCGCAACTGCAGTACGTTGCTACAAGTCCTATGCACTATACGATTACGGGTAAAAACTCCTTGGGCTGCAGCGATACAACAGAATTTTTACAACCCGTTCAATCCTGCTCGGTAGCATTACGTGCAGAATTTGAAACAAGCGATGTGAGTTGTGAATCACGTAACGATGCGCGAATTCAAGTAACCAGTACTGTATTGCCAAGAATTGCTTCCACCCAATACGCGATTGAATACCAATGGCAGGGAACCGACCGGTGTCCAAGCAACAATTGTTCTTATATTGAAAATTTACCCCAAGGCACCTATACCCTTACCATGATTGTATATTCGAAAGTAAATGCGGGATATGAACGAACGGATACTCTGATTGAAACTATACAAATAAAGGACCTTAACCCACCCTGCCCCTTACAACCCTACCATGGCATTACCGCAAACAACGATCAAATCAACGATTGTTTTCATATTGACAATATAGACGTGTACCCCAATAATCGGGTGGAAATATACAACCGCTGGGGTGCATTAATTAAAAAAATTGATCGTTACGACAACACTCAGCAAATATGGCCAAGTCCCGAGGAATCTCAGGACCTTCAGTCTGGAACGTATTTTTACATTATCTTCACGGGCGATAGTCGCGTAAGCAACCTTAAAGGATGGATTGAATTATTAAAATAATTTTTATGAAATTTTTCATTGATACCGCAAATTTAGAACACATACAAGAAGCACAAAGTTTGGGAATTTTAGACGGCGTAACCACAAATCCCAGTTTAATGGCCAAAGAAGGCATAAAAGGTCATGAAGCGGTGTTAAACCATTACCGTTCTATTTGCAATCTTTGTACAGGAGATGTTAGCGCAGAGGTTCTGTCAACAGAGTATAAATCAATGATTGAAGAAGGTCATGAATTGGCTGCCCTTCACCCTCGAATCGTAGTTAAAATACCTATGATCCGAGACGGAATTAAAGCCATTCGGTATTTTAACGACAACAATATAAAAACCAATTGCACCTTGGTGTTTTCCTCGGGTCAGGCTTTGTTGGCAGCAAAAGCGGGCGCCACCTACGTGTCGCCGTTTGTAGGCCGTTTGGATGATGTTAGCAACAACGGAATGGATTTGATACGTGAAATTCGCCTGATTTATAACAACTATCGAATAAGTACCCAGATATTGGCTGCCAGCATTCGTCATCCCATGCATATTATTGAAAGTGCAAAATTGGGTGCAGATGTTGCTACTTGCCCCCTCTCTGCCATAACGGCGCTTTTAAACCATCCTTTAACCGATAAAGGATTGGCTCAATTTATAGCCGATGCCAAGAAAATGTAAAATTTGATTTTTTTTTATATCTTTGCAACCTTAATTAATTTATATACTATGTACCTTACCTCTAAAGTCAAGCAGGATTTGTTTAAAAAACACGGCGGATCTGAAAAAAACACAGGAAGTTCCGAATCTCAAATAGCTTTATTTACGCTTCGCATTGATCATTTAACCCATCATTTAAAAAATAATAAAAAAGATTTTGGTACCCAACGTGCCTTATTAAATTTGGTTGGAAAACGCCGTGCGCTTCTAGATTATTTAAAAAAATCAGACCTGTTGCGTTACCGTGCCATTATTAAAACTTTGGATATTCGAAAATAAAACGATTTAACTTTTACGGGGGGCATTTCGTAATCGAAATGCCTTTTTTATTAATAACAAGAAATAACTATAAACACCTCTGGGAAGGGCCCAGAATCAAAAAACAAAAACATGATACAATCAATTACACACGAATTTGATCTTGGCGATGGACGCAAAGTTCAATTGGAAACCGGAAAATTAGCAAGACAAGCCGACGGAGCAGTTGTGGTTCGTTTAGGCGATACCATGATTTTAGCAACCGTTGTTAGTAATAAAGAAGCCAAAGAAGGCGTCGATTTTCTTCCTCTAACCGTAGACTACCAAGAAAAATTTGCCTCTTCGGGACGCATACCGGGTGGTTTTTTTAAACGCGAAGCAAAACTGTCCGACTATGAAATTTTAATCAGCCGTATCGTAGACCGTGCTTTAAGACCTCAATTTCCAGAAGATTACCATGCCGATACCCAAATCATGTTGTCCTTAATTTCTTCCGATAAGGAAAACATGCCCGATGCTCTTGTAGGATTGGCGGCTTCGGCTGCATTGGCCGTAAGCGACATTCCCTTTAACGGTCCCATCAGCGAGGTTCGAGTAGGTAAAATTGATGGACGTTTGGTTATTAATCCAACCCGACCCCAATTGGAACAAAGCACCATTGACATGATTGTTGCCGCATCTGCCAGCGATATTGCCATGGTAGAAGGCGAAATGCAAGAAATTTCTGAAGACGAAATGCTGGAAGCCATCCAATTTGCACACAAAGCCATTAAAGAGCAGATAACCGCAATAACCACCTTTGCTCAAAAGGCCGGGTTAAAGACCAAACGTGTTTACCAACACGAGCATCACGATCCTGCTTTAAAAGAACGGGTATTTAAAGAAACCTACGATGCCGTTTATGCTGCCGCGCAAAAAAAAGATCCCAATAAACAACACCGTAAAGAACATTTTAAAGCTCCTCTGGAAACTTTTAAATCACAATTCAGTGCCGAAGAACTGGAGCAAAAAGAGTCGCTCATCAATACCTATTACCACGAAGTGGAGTACAAAGCCGTTCGCCGAATGGCCATTGACGAACAAATCCGATTGGACGGCAGAAAAACCAACGAAATTCGCCCCATTTGGGCCGAAGCCGGTTATTTACCCATACCTCATGGAAGTGCACTTTTTACCAGAGGAGAAACCCAATCACTAACAACGGTTACCTTGGGGACCCCTTTAGATAAACTGCGCGTAGACGGTGCTTTTATACAATCTGAAGAATCTCTTATCTTGCATTACAATTTTCCTGGATTTAGTACCGGAGAAGCTAAACCCAACCGGGGACCAGGGCGTCGAGAAGTTGGACACGGTAATTTAGCATTAAGAGCCCTTAAACGCATGGTTCCAACCGATACCGGTTATACCATTCGAATTGTTAGTGACATCCTAGAAAGCAATGGATCTTCGAGTATGGCAACCGTTTGTGCAGGATGTTTAGCGCTTATGGATGCCGGAATTAAAATTAAAAAACCGGTTGCCGGAATTGCTATGGGTTTAATCACCGATGAGGCCGGTAAATACGCAATTTTATCCGATATTTTGGGCGACGAAGACCATTTAGGTGATATGGATTTTAAAGTATGCGGTACCAAAGATGGTATAACCGCCGTTCAAATGGATCTTAAAGTAAATGGATTGCCCTATGAAGTTATGTCTAAAGCGCTTTACCAGGCTAAAGAAGGACGGCTTCATATTATGAACGAAATGCTTAAAGCCATTGAAAGTCCAAGACCGGATTATAAACCCCATGCACCAAGATTTGAACGATTGGTTATTGCTGGTGAATTTATCGGTGCAGTTATAGGTCCTGGAGGCAAGGTTATACAGGAAATGCAAAAACAAACCCATACCACCATTGTAATAACGGAGGTAGAAAAACAGGGTATTGTAGAAATATTTGGAACGCATATCGATGATGTAAATGCTGCCAAAGCAAGAATTAAAGGAATTGTTGCAGTTCCTGAAATTGGAGACGTATACGAAGCCAAAGTAAAAAGCATTATGCCCTACGGTGCATTTGTAGAAATTTTACCAGGAAAAGACGGTTTGCTGCACATCAGTGAGTACGACTGGAAACGCATAGACAGTTTAGAGGGCTTGGTAAAAGAAGGAGACCTGGTTCAGGTAAAGTACATTGGCGACGACCCTAAAACCAAAAAAATAAAATTAAGCCGCAAAGTGTTGCTGCCCAAACCTGAAAGCTCTGGCCAACAAAGCTAATTACATGCATGCTGATTGATACCCATTGCCATTTTTACGAGTCAGTATTTGATTGCGATCGTGAGGCCTTGGTAAAGCAGAGCCAATCCCTGGGGTTATCACACCTAATAATGCCCAATGTTGACCTGGAAAGTCTGGGATTGATGCATGCCTGTACACAACGTTATCCCGACTTTTGTTTTCCTTTAATTGGCTTGCATCCCTGTTCGGTTCGCTCAGATTACATGGAGGTGTTAAAAAAGCTGGAATCTCAATGGAGTTCTCAAGTTTGGGTGGGAATTGGTGAAATTGGATTGGATTTTTACTGGTCCCGTGAATTTGAAAAAGAACAAAAGGATGCGTTTACTCTGCAAATTCAATGGGCCGTTCAACATGAGCTTCCGGCCATAATTCATACCCGAAACTCGATTGAAACCTGCTTAAACATCCTTGAATCTCAAATTAAATTGCCAAAATTAATTTTTCATTGCTTCGGGGAATCTCTAGAAATGGCGCAGCGTATTTTAAAATTAAATACCCAGGTGATGCTGGGAATTGGGGGCATATTAACCTTTAAACAATCTCATTTAAGAGAAACAGTTAAAAATCTGGGAATCAATAACTTAGTTCTTGAAACCGATGCGCCTTATTTGGCTCCTACCCCTTTTCGAGGAAAACGCAATGCTCCACCCTACCTCTTTGAAACCCTTCGTGTATTATCCCAGGTTCTGGAATTGGATTCTGAAACCGTCATGCAAAAAACCACGCAAAATGCCCGTTTGATTTTCAATACCTTACCCATTTAAAAAATAGCCATAAAGTTTTGGATGAATTAGATTATTTTTCTAAATTTGCAGCCCCTCACATACGGGGTTAAATACATTTAACGTGGATGCATTAAGTTATAAAACCAAATTTGCCAGTAAAACCAGTGTGGAAAAAGACTGGATTTTAGTGGACGCCGAAAATCAAATCGTAGGCCGTTTAGCTTCTAAAGTAGCCTTGCTATTAAGAGGCAAGCATAAAACTCATTACACGCCGCATGCAGATGCCGGAAGCCATGTAGTGATTATCAACGCAGACAAGGTCCGCTTTACCGGAAAAAAATTAACCGATAAAACGTATATCCGTTACACCGGTTACCCGGGTGGACAGCGTTATGCGACACCCAAAGAATTATTAAAACGCAAACCCACCGAAATCCTTGCCCACGCCATTCATGGCATGCTGCCCAAAGGGCGTTTGGGGCGTCAGTTAAACACCCATGTTCGTATTTTTGCAGGTAATGCACATACGCATGAAGCACAGCAGCCTCAAAAAATTGATTTAAATACCATCCGCTAATTAAATACCATTCAATGAAAATTATCAACACCTCCGGAAGACGTAAAACCTCTGTAGCCAGAGCCTATGTTCAAAACGGAACCGGACAAATCACCGTTAACGGAAAAGATTTTAAGTCCTATTTCAAAACGCCTACCCTGCACTACTATGTGACGCAATCCCTTCAAATTGCACAGGCACGCGACCAGTTTGACGTAACTGTTAATGTCAATGGCGGCGGTGTTACCGGTCAGGCGCAAGCCATTCGTTTGGCCATTGCCAAGGCATTGGTAGAAAACAATGAGGAGTTTAAAAAAGATTTACGCGCGGCCGGTCTTTTAACCCGCGACCCCCGCATGGTAGAGCGTAAAAAATTCGGTCAGAAAAAAGCCCGCAAACGCTTTCAATTTAGCAAACGTTAATTTTATATATATCCGATGTCTGAACAAAATCGATTTAATGAATTACTTGAGGCCGGAGCGCACTTCGGTCATATGCGCAGTAAATGGAATCCTGCCATGTCTCCATATATTTTTTCCGAAAAAAACGGAGTTCATATAATAGATCTCAACAAAACAGTTGCCAAGCTTGATGAGGCGGCTCATGCCATTAAACAAATTGCCCGCTCGGGACGCAAAATTCTCTTTGTGGCAACTAAAAAACAAGCAAAAGACATTGTTTCCGAAAAAGTAAAAACAATTGGAATGCCTTTTGTTACCGAACGTTGGCCGGGCGGTATGCTTACTAATTTTTCTACCATACGCAAATCGGTTCGCCGTATGGGTCAAATCGATAAAATGTTTGCCGATGGTACTTTTTCCAACATTTCAAAACGTGAACGCTTGCAATACTCCCGCGAACGTGCGAAACTGGAAATTCAGTTTGGTTCCATTGCAGATTTGTCCCGTTTACCTGCTGCTCTTTTTATTGTTGATATTGTAAAAGAACATATTGCGGTTGCTGAAGCCCGTCGTTTAAACATACCAACATTTGCCATAGTAGATACCAATGCCGACCCAAATGTTGTAAATTATGCCATTCCGGCCAACGACGATGCCTCTACTTCAATAGCCTATATTATTGAGTGTATGGTGTCTGCAATACAGGAAGGATTATCCGATCGAAAAATGGATAAAGAAATGCAAGACGATTCTGAAAAGGACATGGAGTCTGCCTCCGAAGCAACTGTTGAAAACGAACAAGATTCAGAAACAACGGGCACTTCAACCGAAGTTAAAAAAACACGCAAACGTACCGTTACAAAAAAATAATCATGAACATTACAGCTGCTGACGTTAATAAATTAAGAAAACAAACCGGTGCGGGCATAATGGACTGCAAAAAAGCCCTTGAGGAAACCCAGGGTGATTTCGAAGCAGCCATTGATTTTTTAAGAAAAAAAGGAGCTAAAGTTGCCGCAAACCGTCAGGATCGCGATGCTAAAGAAGGTGTGGTATTATCTAAAACAAATGCCGAACAAACCTTAGCTGTGGTTATAAGCGTTAATTGCGAAACGGATTTTGTTGCTAAAAATCAAGATTTTATAAGTTTTGCCGAATCTATAGCACATATCGCATTGCAAAACAAAACAAACTCAATAGAAGCGCTTAAGCTAAGTTCTTTTGACGAAAAATTATCGGTTGCTGACAAGTTTATGGAGCAGGTGGGTAAAATTGGTGAAAAAATTGATATTGGTTACTTAGAATTGGTTGAGGGTTCACGCGTAGCTTCCTACATCCATCCAGGAAACCGCCTGGCCGTAGCATTGGGTTTTAATAAAACAGTTAACGAGGAAGTTTATAAAAACATAGCCATGCAGGCAGCTGCCATGGCTCCAGTTTCTATTGACAAAGAAGACGTAGATCCTACTGTTATTAACCGTGAACTTGATATTGCCCGCGAAACTACCCGTGCCGAAGGCAAACCGGAAGATATGGTTGAAAAAATTGCTCAGGGAAAACTCAATAAATTTTACAAAGAATCTACCCTGCTTAATCAAGAGTATTTTATTGATTCAAAATTAACGGTTCGTCAATACCTACAGTCAATTGACAAGGAACTAACCGTTAAATCGTACAAACGATGTGCATTAGCCTAATTCAAAAACCCGACGGTGTCGGGTTTTTTTTTATATGTTTGTTTTAAAATGCGGTATAAAAGAATATTATTAAAACTTAGCGGAGAGGCCCTTATGGGACAAAAAGGTTTTGGTATTGACCAAGACCGTTTAAATGCCTATGCCCAAGAAATTAAAACTGTTTATGAACTGGGCTGTCAAATAGCCATTGTTATTGGCGGTGGAAATATTTTTAGAGGCTTACAGGCCGAAAAAGGGGGAATGGACCGGGTGCACGGCGATTACATGGGCATGCTGGCAACTGTAATCAACAGCATGGCCATTCAAAGTGCTCTTGAACGGATTAATGTGCCTACCCGTTTGCAAAGTGCTATTAAAATGGAACAAATTTGCGAACCATTTATTCGAAGAAAAGCTGTACGTCACCTGGAAAAAAACCGGGTGGTTATTTTTGGTGCCGGTACCGGTAATCCTTATTTTACAACCGATACCGCAGCTACCTTAAGAGCTATTGAAATTGAATCGGAGGTTATATTAAAAGGAACCCGCGTTGATGGAATCTATTCGGCCGATCCTGAAAAACACCCAGAAGCTATAAAGTATGATCGCTTAAGTTTTGAGGAAGTGTTTTCTAAAAACATCGAAGTTATGGACATGACTGCATTTACCTTGTGTAAAGAAAATAAACTTCCGATTATTGTGTTTAACATGAATCAAAACGGAAATTTAAAATCGCTGATAGAAGGGCAAAACATTGGAACCTTAGTAAGCATGTCATGAAAAAAATACTCATCACCGGTGGAGCCGGTTTTATTGGATCTCATGTAGTCCGACGTTTTGTTTTAAACTATCCCGACTATCAAATTCACAATTTGGATAAACTAACCTATGCCGGTAACTTAGAAAACCTAAAAGACATTGAAACAAAACCCAATTACCGTTTCATTAAAGGGGACATAACCGATGCCGGTTTTATTTCAGATTTATTTAAAAACGAACACTATCAGGGCGTTATACATTTAGCTGCCGAAAGTCATGTAGATCGCAGCATTTTAAACCCCTTGGAGTTTGTATATACCAATGTGGTGGGTACCGTTAATTTATTACAAGCGGCTAAACTACAATACCAGCAAGCAAATGGTAAATTTGAACGGTTTTACCATGTAAGTACCGATGAGGTATACGGCGCTCTTGGTGAAACCGGTTTATTTACAGAACATACGCCTTACGATCCCCACAGTCCATACTCTGCCTCTAAGGCTAGCAGCGACCATTTTGTACGCGCCTATCACGATACCTTTGGACTTCCGGTGGTTATTTCTAATTGCAGTAATAATTATGGCCCGCATCACTTTCCAGAAAAGTTAATTCCTTTGTGTATTCATAATATACAACATTCCAAACCCCTACCCATTTATGGAAAAGGAGAAAATGTACGGGATTGGTTGTACGTAGAGGATCATGCCTGTGCAATTGATACCATTTATCATAATGCCAAAACAAGCAGTACCTACAATATTGGCGGACACAACGAATGGAAAAACATAGACGTCATTCGTTTGCTGTGTAAAATCATGGATGTTAAGCTTCAACGGCAACCGGGAACCTCAGAAAAACTTATAGAATTTGTAAAAGACCGTGCAGGACATGATTTGCGTTACGCCATTGATGCGCAAAAATTAACGAATGATTTGGGATGGAAACCTTCGGTTACATTTGAAGAAGGACTTGAAAAAACCGTTGATTGGTATTTGAATAATACCTCCTGGTTAAAACATGTAACTTCCGGACAATATCAAAATTATTATACACTTCAGTATCAAAACCGTTAAATATTAAACTTTACCGGCACCGCATACAACAAGATTTTCAAACGAAAAATACTTCTGGGCCAGCTGTTGAATCCGTTCTGGGTTAATTTGATATAAATGATTGGCAAAGCTTTGGTAATAATTGTTGGACAATTCTGACAAAAGAAGAGTTTTATATACATCCGACTGATTGAAAATTCCGTCCATTTGCCTTAACAGATTTCCTAATAAAAAATTACGTACGGTTTCAATTTCTTGAAGTTTGCAGCGCTCGTTTTGCAAAAGCTGTATTTCATGCTTAATTTCTTTAATCGTATTATTAGAATACGAGGCATCTACTTCGGTTGAAATTATTAAAAACGAATGGTGTTTGTAGTGTTGAACAGAACTGCCAATACCATAAGTGTACCCCTTATCC
>CAWUNH010000022.1:0-10983 GCA_963923435.1 uncultured bacterium | reverse complement strand
AAGAGACAGATTTATTTATTTATGGTTGTGGCAGCAGTCCGCACGGTGGTTGTGGCGGGGGAGGTTATTCCGGTGGCGGTGCCGGGGGTGCTAATTGCAATGGTGCAGGTGGCGGGGGAGGGTCTTACAATGTTGGAATCAATCAGATTAATACTTCTGGAATTAATTCAGGAAATGGTAAAGTTATTATCACACGTTTATGCTCCATCAGCATGTCGGTTTCGACACCCAATGGCATAAATGCGCTCTGCGCAGGACAATCGGTAACCCTTACCACCAATGCAGTGAGTGGAATTCAATGGAGTACGGGCGGTACCGGAACTTCCGTAGTGGTAAGTCCATCCGTTACAACCACCTATTCGGTTGTTGGAACCAGCAGTGCCAATTGTGTGGCCTCTTCTGCATTGCAGTTGACTGTAAATTCAGGGGTACCCTCGTTAACCGTTACAAGTTCAGGCAACAGCGTATGCTTTGGTCAGGCGGTTACCCTTACAGGAAGCGGTGCTTTAACCTATACATGGGTAAATGGAAATACCAATGCGCAAGCCTTTACACCCAGTGTAACGGCAACCTACACGTTATTGGGTCAAAACGGCTGCGGAACCAGTACGGCATTGGTTAATCTGACGGTAGCACCGCTACAAGTGGCTGCCATCAGTTCCAGTTCGGTAATCTGTGCGTCTACTCCGGCAACTTTAACGGCTGCAGCGGCAGCCACAGGATATACCTGGCAACCGGGGGGTAACACCGGAGCCAACATCGTAGTGTCACCTTCGGCCACTACGGTATATACGGTAACAGTTACAAACGGAACCTGTGGTGGCTTTGCGACCGTAACGGTGGCTACCAATCCTAATCCGACACTGTCCATTTCGGCTTCCTCATCTGTGGCCTGTCAGGGCTCGCCGGTAACCATGACGGTGAATGGAGCCAATTCCTATACCTGGTATCCCGGGGTTTTAAATGGAACTACCTATACGGCGTATCCAACCGCGCCTACCCTTTATTCTGTTGTTGGAACCAATAGTTTTGGATGCAGCAGTTGGGCCAATCAGGTGGTGTTGACCTCTGGTAGTCCTACCTTAACAATCAATGCTTCCAGTACGTTAATTTGTGCCGGAACTTCAATAACCCTTACAGCCTCAGGAGCCTCCTCGTATTCCTGGAATACAGGGGGAACAACGGCGCAGATTTCCGATATCCCCAACGGCTCAACGGTTTACACGTTAACCGGTACCAGTAATGGTTGCAGCAGCACTAAAACGGTACAGGTACAAGTGTTTAATCCCCTGCTTAGCATCAGCGGCCCAACCGCGGTATGTTCAGGCAAATCAGCTACCCTTACGGCTTCACCGGCCGATTCTTATACCTGGAGCAACGGTGCTCCCATGGGTTCCATTACCGTTTCTCCTACGCTTGCAACCGTATACACGCTTGCAGCGAGCAACAGCACTGGAAATTTAACCTGTTTTAGTACCGCCAGTTTTAACTTGCTTGTAAATCCATTGCCAAGTGTTACGGCCGTGGCCTCTAAAACTTCGGTTTGTAAGGGCCAGACCTTTACTTTAACGGCATCCGGAGCACAAACCTATACTTGGAATACCGGAGGCAGCTCTTATTCAATTGTGGCATCTTCCAGTATTGTTGCCAACGTAAATTATACGGTTCAGGGAACGGATGTTAACGGATGCGTTAATACGGCGGTAGTAGTTATAAAAGTTAACAGTTGTATTGGATTGGATGAGGGTACAGAAACCCGTTTTCAGGTATTCCCAAATCCCAGCAAGGGACTTTTTTATGTGGAAGTCCCCGAGGTTAATAATATGAACCTGGCGGTGTACAATGTTTTAGGCCAAGAAATTTACAAGTGTTCTGCACAGTCGCTTCAAACGATTGATTTATCCAAATTTTCTCAGGGCATTTATACACTGCGGATTTATCATCACAACACAGTAGTAGGTCAACAACGCTTAATTCGTCAGTAAACCCAAGTACAAAAAGACACCTTGGGTGACCTGAGTCACAGTGTGCTGTTCTATTTTGAGTCAAATTTGAGTCATGAAATATACAGGGTTAATGGTATTTAATAATACAGCAATGCGTGTTAAAACAAGCGGGCAAATTACAGCAAATTATAATTGGAAACCATACACAATGGTATTTAAAACACTCATGCTTTTAGGTCTTGTATTTAGTTTTTACAACTGTACCCATACCCAGGCTCAAAATCAGGTTCTGGATCCCCTTGCTTTTAAACAAGCCCTTGAAAACACACCCAACCCTTTTATTTTAGACGTTCGAAGCTCGGAAGAATTTAAAGGAGGACACCTGGAGGGAGCTTTTAATCTAGATTGGAATGCCTCGGAATTTGAAACCCAAGCAGCGCAATGGAATCGAAACACGCCTGTTTTTATTTATTGTTTAAGCGGCGGACGGAGTTCCGCCGCTGCTCAGCGTTTAAGGAAAATGAAATTTGTTTCGGTTGTTGAATTAAACGGCGGCCTCTTGGCCTGGAGATCGGAAGCGCTGCCCGAAAAAGGGTTTATTAAAAAGTCCGGATTGAGCAAAAAAACATTTCAGGATTCTTTAAGGGGCCTGCAGGATTCGGTATTGGTTGATTTTTTTGCCGAATGGTGCAAACCCTGTCAACGTATGAAACCGGCATTAAAAAACATTCAAAACAGATTTAATACCAAAATGAGTCTTTGGCGTATCGATGCCGACCGTGAAACCGAATTGTGTAAACAATTATCAATAGATGCCTTGCCGGTTTTACAATTGTATGTTAAAGGAATAAAGGTTTGGGAACATCGGGGATATATTTCGGAGGAAGCGATTTGTTCCGAATTAAATTTACATTGATGCCTTCGAACGCATGAAGTCTGAAAACCCTTCAGGACTTAGAGCCTCCGATACAGAATGCAGCCCAATTTGTTCACGCCGCAAATCGTAAACATAAGCACCGCTGTTTAGCGCAATACCGATATCGCGCGCCAAACTTCGAATATAGGTACCCTTGGAACAACGAATTTTAAAATGCAAAAACGGCGCAGACCAGTTTGTGAATAAAAGTTCGTGAACGCAAACAGACCTTGATTTTAATTCAGCCGAAAGGCCTTTGCGTGCCAATGCATAGGCTCTTTGACCATTCAGTTGCACGGCACTGTAAAGGGGGGGGACCTGTTCAATATTGCCAACAAATTGCTTTCTAACGCATTCCATGGTGTCGGGGGTAATGTGAGCATTTTCAAAAACCGCATTTACCTCCATTTCACGATCAAAACAAGGAGTTGTAGCGCCAATAAAAAAAACTCCGGTATACACTTTTTCTAAATTCATGTAGGTGTGGAGCTGTTTTGTTTTTTTTCCTGTACATAAAATTAAAAGTCCGGTTGCCAGCGGATCCAAAGTTCCGGCATGACCTATTTTAACCGGATGGGGGCCGTTTGCGTCGGTCCAGCTGGGATGTTGAGCAATTATTTTTTTGATTGCGTGCACGGTTTTAAAACTGCTCCACCGATAGGGTTTATCTATCAGCAAGGTTTCTCCGGCATAAAAATTAAAAGCCATTAAAAAAGGGCTGAGGCTACTTTTCGGGTAGTTTCGGGATTGCCCATGGTATAAAAATGCAAACAGGGAACATCGGCGGCAACCAAAGCTTTGCATTGTTCAATAGCCCATGCAATACCGGCTTCTTTAACGGCCTGATCGCTTTTGCAGCGCTCAACGGTATCCAGCAAATCCTGCGGTAAATCAATGTGAAAGAGTTTGGGCAGGGTACTTAATTGTGATTTGGAGGTTAAAATTTTAATACCGGGTATAATGGGGACCTCAATTCCTTCCTTTCGGCACAATGCTACAAAATCAAAAAATTTTGAATTGTCAAAAAACATTTGAGTAACAATATAATGAGCGCCGGCTGCAACCTTGGCTTTCAAATGTTTTAAATCCGTGTTTAAATTGGGCGCCTCTACATGTTTTTCCGGATACCCCGATACCCCAATACAAAAATCGGTTGGGGAGGCATCTGAGGTTTCATCATCCAGATACTGTCCATTATTCATGGCATGAATTTGCTGAACCAAATCAATGGCATAGGCATGTCCATCGGGTTCGGGTACAAATACAGATTCGGTTTTAATTTGATCGCCCCGAAGTGCCAAAACATTGTCTATACCCAAAAACTTTAAATCAATTAAGGCGTTTTCCGTTTCTTCTTTAGAAAAACCGCCGCAAATAATATGCGGAACGGCATCCACTTCATAATGATTTACCAAGGCGGCACAAATTCCAACGGTTCCAGGGCGTTTTCGAATGCTTACTTTTTCTAAATAACCGCCCTCTCTTTTTTTATAAACGTATTCTTCCCGATGGTAGGTTACATCAATAAAGGCCGGTTTAAATTCCATTAATGGATCTACACTGTTAAAAATACTTTGAATGCTTTTGCCTTTAAGGGGGGGTAAAATTTCAATAGAAAACAAGGTTTTCTTGCGCTGAAGTAGTTTTTCAATGAGTTTCATAAAGTTTGGGCTTTAACTTCAATAATTGCTTTTATTTCGGGAACCTCGCGACGCAGTGTTTCTTCAATGCCGGATTTCATGGTCATGTGACGCATGGTGCAGGTTTTACAAGCACCCACGAGTTCAATTTTTAAAACCATGTCAGCACTCAGCTCAATAATGTTTACATCGCCTCCGTCCGAAATTAAATAGGGACGTATTTGATTCAATGCCTGTTCTGCCTTATCAAGGATGTGTTGCATGGTGCCTGCGGGGAGACTCGAACTCCCAAGGTGTTTAAACCAACGGCTTCTGAGACCGCAACGTTTACCAATTTCGCCACGCAGGCCGAACAAAAAGGCCCCGAGGGGCCTGGTGCGGATGAAGGGACTCGAACCCCCACGCCTTGCGGCGCCAGATCCTAAGTCTGGTGCGGCTGCCAATTACGCCACATCCGCAATTGTTCATGCAAATGTACATTTTTTAATCAAAAATTGGTAATAGAAGTAAAGCCGATATATTTGTAACTATGAAAAACATATTAAATTTTAAATATTTAGCGTTAGCTGCTTTTGTAATTATTGCGGTATCCTGTAAACGCGACTATTCATGTAAATGTACAACCTCTGGAAGTTTTGTTGATCCTATTTTGGGACTTAATACATATTCGGTAGACTCCAGTTTTGTTATTAACGCAAAAAAATCCGATGCTGAAACGCAATGTAAATCTAACGATCGATCTGCAAGTATACCAGGCACGACCGTTACCACAAAGTGCGCAATTCAATAAGGGACTAATTAAAAGCCGGCCAGTCCGGCTTTTTTTATGTTTAAACTGTTCGTAAATGCTGCCATAACCATCGCTATTGGGAGCCTGTTTGTATTTTCCGCCTGGAAAAAAATGAGCCCCATCGATTTATTTCAGTTTCGGTTGGCAGAAGATGGCCTTTGCAGCTGGGAATGTTCGGCTGTTGTAATGCGATTGCTGATAATCTGGGAGCTTTTTTTAGGACTTTTACTAATAAGCCACACAGCTCTTTTAAGATTTACCTATTGGGCTGTACTGTTTACCTGCATTGCATTTTTAGCCTATCTCATTTATTTGTATGCCAGGGTTGGACCCAATGCCGATTGCGGTTGTTTTGGAGAACATTTTAACATGAATCCGCTCACAGCAGGTATAAAAAACCTGCTTATTATAGGGTTAATAGGGTACCTCAAAAAGTTGCGCCATAATATGTTTCACGTATACCCCAAGGTATTGGTAGCGCTTGCTTTGCTTGGCAGTACAGGCTTTGTTTTTGGATTACGACCCATAACCTTGGCCTCCACTTACGATTTGGACCCCTTTCCTAAAACCCTCAAATGGGACACCTTGTGGACTTCTAAAAACGCCTATCCCAAGCCGGATACTTCTATAAAACAAGGAAAAACAATCATTGCCTTTTTTAGTTTAACCTGTCATCATTGCCTGGAGGCTGCCTATAAACTCCAGGTGTTAAAAAAACAATTTCCAAAGTACCCCATTTTTATGGTATTGGGTGGGCGCAAGCACAGACTGTCCGGTTTTTTAAGCCGCACCAAATCTTCGCACGTACCTTATACCTTGTTTGAAGACGATTATTTTTTTACACTCTGCAATGGCAGTGTGCCAAAAATTTTATTGTGCAAGGATTTAAAAGTTGTTTCCATGCTTCGTAAATACGAACTGGACCGGGAGCACGTTCAAACATTTTTTAACCCGTAAATAATTTGTTACTGTTGCAGGTACAAACTACCTTTACAAGGTGCTATACATTACACTCAATTCTGTAGAAATCCCCGTTCAAATTAACCGTGGAGAAATAATTCTTTCAGGTATATCCCACACTTTAGACCTTATTCAAATTAATTCCAAACAATACCATATCCTGCATCGCGGCCAATCGTTTACGGTGTTTCTCGAACAATTCAACGAAGCAGAAAAATGGATTCAACTACGCATTAACGGCCGGCGTAAACGCCTGCAAATTTTAACCGAAACCGATAGGCGTATTAAAGACCTGGGCTTTACCAACACCACAGTTAAACAGATTTCAGATTTGAGAGCACCAATGCCCGGACTGATTTTAAGTGTACTGGTTAAAGAAGGCGATTCGGTTAAAAAAGGCGATGTGGTATTTATTTTAGAAGCCATGAAAATGGAAAACGCACTTAAAGCACCACAGGACAGTACCATTAAGCATATTTTAGTTCAAAAAGGCCAAACCGTCGAAAAAAATCAAATGCTTTTGCAATGGTAAAAACCAATCGGCGTAACTTTCTTAAACTACTAGCAGCTGCCTTTACTGCCTGGAGCCTTCCCTTCAAATTAAGGGCCCATAAACCGGTAAAAAATACCTTTCCGTTTACCTTGCCTGCATTACCTTATTTGTACAATGCACTTGAACCAAATATCGATGAGGCAACCATGCGCCTGCACCATGGCAAGCACCATCAGGCCTACATCAATGCATTAAATTCTTCCGATTCCCAATTTTTTTACGGTGCAGCATCGTTAAGTGCATATTGCCGTAAGGTTCAGTCCAATACGTCCTCTTTAATTCGAAATAATTTAGGCGGACATTACAACCACAGTTTGTTTTGGCAACTCCTTGCGCCCGCCCCGATTCTGATACCGGAATTTGTTAAAACTCGCATTCAACAAACTTTTGGAACCATGGAAGCGTTTCAAACGCAATTTTCAGAGGCGGCTTTAAAGCATTTTGGAAGCGGCTGGTGCTGGCTTGTTATGCCGGACAACCAATCCTTGCAAATTGTTACCACGCCCAATCAAGACAATCCCTTAATGGAACTTTCTCCAATAAAAGGGCGTCCGTTGCTGGCGCTTGACGTATGGGAGCATGCCTATTATTTAAAATACCAAAACCGGCGCGCAGAGTATATAAAAAACTGGTTTTCTTGCATTAATTGGAATACGGTGCAATGGTTGATGCAGGGCAATGAAATTTAACATGCATAAAAACTTTAAAAATATTGACCGGGTTGTATTTGGCAGGGGCTGTTACCGGCAACTGGCCGAAATATTAATGCCTGTTCGCGAATTGCACAACCGGTATGTTGTGTTTATTGTAGACCATTATTTTAAAACGCATCCCTTGCCAATTCCTTCGAACAGCGAAGATTTGGTTTATTATATTGATGTAGATCCGCATGAACCAACCACCGAACAGGTAGACGCCTTGAGGGATCGTATTTTAAATCTCAAAGGACTGCCCAGCGGAGTAGTTGGCATGGGCGGGGGCAGTATAATGGATATTGCAAAAGCCCTCTCGCTGATGTTAACCAACGAGGGTTCTTCAGTGCAGTACCAGGGGCTTAATCTTGTTAAAAAACCCGGAGTGTATCATCTGGGCATTCCAACAATTTCTGGAACCGGAGCCGAGGTTTCCATGACGGCGGTATTAACCGGACCAGAAAAAAAACTGGGTTTAAAATGCGACTGGACGGTTTTTAACCAGGTGCTCTTAGACCCTGATTTAATTGATTCGGTTCCAAAAGATTGGTGGTTTTACACGGGCATGGACACCTACATTCATTGTATAGAATCGCGTTTTGGACAAAAAAACAATGCCTTTAGTTTGGCCTATGGGAACCAGGCTCTGGAATTGTGCAGACAGGTATATCTTGAATCCGGTTGCGGACCAACACCCGAAAACAACGAGCGGTTAATGGTGGCGTCATTAATGGGCGGGCTAAGTTTAACCTACAGTGAGGTGGGCGTATGCCATGCCCTAAGCTACGGGATTTCTAAAATAAAAGGCATTCGCCATTGCATTGCCAATTGCATTATTTTTCAACATCTGGAAGATTACTATCCCCTGGGCGTATCCGAATTTAAAACCATGTGCCGCCTTCATGAAATTGATTTACCTCAGGGCATAAGTGCCGAATGGACCGAGGAAGAGATTGCACAGATGGCCGAGGTAAGCTATGAATTGCCCTTTATGTGGCAGCATGCCCTTGGCGATAATTTTCGCGAACACGCCACCAAAGACCACATTAAATCGTTATTCCGCCGTCTTTAAGTTGTTTTTGAACGTTTTGTACAATTTCCAAAACTGCAGGACACACCTGGGTGTTTTTTTCGGTTATATCCAATATTTGACGAATGTGCTTGCGATTGGTATGCGGATATTCGCGGCAGGCTTTGGGACGGTGGCTGTATATTGAACAGCTCCGGTCGGCCGACAAAAATGGGCAAGGGGCTTGTGTTAACACAAAATCACCTTCTTCGTCCATTTGTAAATACTTTTGAATAAACGCACCCGGCTTTAAACGAAGCGCTTTTGCCGACCGCTCGATATCCGATTGATAAAAAACGGGCGAGGTGGTTGCGCAGCAATTTGCGCAGTTCAGGCAATTTGTTTTTTCAAACACCTCGGTATGAGCCCTGTGAAAAAAAACATCCAGCAAAACCTTACGGTTTTGTTTTAAGCGTTTAAACCACTGCCGAATTCGCGGGCTTTCTTTAAGCCGTTTTTGGTAAAACTCGTCCAAGGTCATCATTTAATGGCAAAACGGATTTAAGTTGTGCTAAAGTAAATATTAACTTTGTTTATTCATCTTTTGAGTTTACAAAATACATACCGCTTTACTGCAGCAGAGCGATTAAAACACCGCAGTTTGATTGACCTTGTATATACAAATGGCAGTAAATTTCGCTCTGTTCAATTGGCTGCACGGGTATATACTCAGCCTACAGAAACCAAACAACTTCCAAAAGTTGTAATTATGGTACCAAAACGATTGGTCTCTAAAGCCCATAACCGAAATCGCATTAAACGCCATATCCGAGAATCTTACCGGTTGCATAAAGGGATTATAGCAAATGCAAATAATAATAACGGCAATGCCCTTTTTATTGCCTGGATTTGGCATTCCAAACAGCAAAGCGAATGGAACAACGTGCAAAAGGAAATGAAAGAAATAATGGCAGAAATGGCAAAGGCCGGAATCTGTTAATCAGCGCTTGTTAGATTCTTTAATATATGCGTCCAGTTCTCCGGTCATACTTGGATTTTTAGGATTGGGAGCAAATACATCCAGTCGGTAACCCAGGGTATTTACCATGTGCCCGGTTGAATGGCCAAAAGCTGCAATTCGGGTGTTTTGTTGTTTAAACTGCGGAAAATTTTGTTTTAACGACTTAATACCGGCCGGAGTAAAAAACACTAAAATATCAAATTCCTGAATTGATTTAAGATCTTTTAAATCGGCCGAAACGGTTCTGTAAAAAACAGATTTCGAGTACCTGAGGAGCATTTGATCCATGTACTCAGCAATTTGTTCGTTCTGGGCATCGCTGCAGGGCAGCAAAAAAAATTCGTTTTTATTTTTTCGAATTAAATCCAGTAAATTTTGCAGGCTGCCAGTACCATATGAAATTTTACGTTTACGGTACTGAATGTATTTTTGCAAATAATAAGCGGTTTGCTCGTTAATGCAATAGTACTTCATGGTTTCTGGAACCGTTAAACGGAGTTCTTGACACAATCTAAAAAAATGATCTATGGCCAGTTTACTGGTAAGAATAACCGCAGAATGCGATAAAATTTCAACCCGCTGGGCTCTAAATTCCATTGGACTGAGCCCTTCAACTTTAATAAATTGCCGAAAGGTTAGGGTTAAATTGTATTTACGGGCCAGTTCTAAATAAGGGTTTTTTTCTCCTTCAGCCGGTTTTGGCTGGGAAACCAATAGGTTTTTAACTTTTGATTTTGGCCAATTACTTATTTGAACCGGAGACGGAGGGGGAATTACAACGGCCTTGCGTTTTATAATTTTTGGTTTTAAAGGTTCTGAAACAGACGCTGTTGTAGGGAGCGGTTGTTTTGTTAATTGAACCAGGGGCGCTTTAATTTTAGACTTTAATGGAGATACGGGAATAGCCTTTTTAACTTCTTTTTTTACCAGTGGCTTTTTACCTTTTACCGGTGGCTTTTTACCAGACGCTTTTTTGGGATTTGTGGGCGTGCGTTTTAATTGGGCAGTTTTTTTTTGAGGCACACTCCGTTTTGCGGCAGAAGAATTTACAACACTATTTTTTTTAACCTTGCCTGCTTTGTTTTTTTGCTTCATGGCCATTTACATGTATACCAGTAGAAGTTTAATTACAATTGCCAAAGGAAACACTTCTACCATGCAAAGGTAAAAAAATATCTGAAAAAAACTTAAGGTTTTTTGGGCCCTTAAAGAACGCAATACTTCTAAGGTCTGACCGAGGTATAAAATGAGTGCCACTCCTAAAAACCCATTAATTAACCAAACAAAAGACGGGACCCTGAGGTTAACATACACGACCATAAAAAGAATAAAAATGGAAACGGCTAGCAGAAGGTTGTTGTGCTCCGGGAAAAGCCTAAATCCTTTAGAAGGATTAAAATTAAAAATAAACAATACCAGGCGGGATATCAATTTTTTTAAAACATGAATAATAATT